>NZ_JBNGCJ010000520.1:0-8603 GCF_049974785.1 Vibrio genomosp. F10 str. 9ZD137 | reverse complement strand
AACCATACCGGTCATGATAAGGGCTGGCTTACCACCAAACACTTGGTACTCAGACTGGTAGTGCTCAGATTGTCTAACTTTATACACCATTGCAACAGGTAGGAAGATAGCCAGTACAGCAAGGGCAATAGCGGCGTAACCTAACGCCATAATAAAGCCTTGTGGGTAGAAAAGAGCAAAACCAAGTGGCGGTACAAAGGTAATGATGGCTGAAAAAAATCGATTTCCTTCTTTTGCTTTACCCTTCACGGAGTCAGCCAGGAACTCAAATAAGCCAAGGCTTACACCCAAAAAAGACGTCAGTAGCGCTAAATCTGCGAATATCCCAACTATTTGACTAATATTGGATTGCTGTACCGTTACGGCAAGCTCGCTAATAAGGGCAGATAATCCCGTGTTTTCTATCAGAGTATCTTGGCTTATCACCCCTAATGTAACGATTTGCCAGAAGATATAGACAACTAAAGGGATCGACGAGCCAATGAGAATCGCTTTACGTAACGAGCGAGTGTCACCATCCAAGTAATTGACCACCGCAGGGATACTGCCGTGAAAACCAAACGAGGTAAAAATAACCGGTATTGCCGCAACAATGAAACCCTGTTGAATGGGCATACTGAGCAGGTATCCTTGAGTCACATTTGGCGCAAGAAATCCAAGAACGACGACCATAGCAACCAGCTTTGTGATAAACAAAACGCGATTCACTTTATCTACCGTGCTTGTTCCAAACGTAACAATCGTTGCCACAATGAGCGTAAAGAGTACCGTCGCGAACGGAGCGTTAATGTCAGTTCCAGACCAAGAGGCTAATCGCTCACCAAACTGAGCACCGCCACCTGCGATATAGGCTGAGCACAAAGAATAGAAAAGAAACAACATAGCAAAGCTTGTCAACCATTGGCCTTTTTTCCCCAATATTTTTTTGGCCAAACTATGCAGCGTAGCATTGCTATCGGCGTGTTGATGAAGTTCAAGCATCAATAGTGCAGTGAAAGCCATTAAAAGCCAAAGGCTCAGCATTATGATGAGTGAAGTTGAGAATCCAATGCCTGCGGATGCGATAGGGAGCGCAAGCATGCCTGCGCCAATCGTGGTACCGGCAATAATCAAAGTACTACCAAATATCTTTGAATCTGTCATGTGTACACTTAAATTTACGTTATTTAACATCTAGCGAAGAATACTGTGATTCGAACAAATAACAGATTCTGCGTTCATAAGTTGAAGATTTTGTGGCTTTTAAGTCTGCAAATCAAGTGTTTTGTAAGGTTTTAAATCCACGAATGTAAATTAAAATGTACATTCGGAATATTTGAGTAATTATTGCGTCATCTTCGTCGGTTCGGAGTAACGCTATAAAGTAAAGTAACATTATAAAGTTAAGTGGCATGTCGAAAGGCAACCGCTAAGGACAACAACTCTGTACAGCGAGACCGTAAACATAATTACCTGCTTTCATTTAGGCATTCTGTTAAAATCCGCGCCAGTTTAACAATAGGTAAAAAACATGACGCTATCTTTCCAAAATCTTGGGCTTTCTCATAAAATCGTTGATGTGGTCAATCAGCTAGGAATTAGCCAGCCGACAGAGATTCAGGCTCAGGCTATCCCTCATGTGTTAGCAAAAAAAAATGTGCTAGCCGGTGCGCAGACAGGCACAGGAAAGACAGCCGCTTTTTCGCTACCCATTATTCAGCAGTTCTTAGATCGACCGCTGACAAGAGAAATAAACAGCCGAGTCATTAGAGCGCTCGTTTTGGTACCCACTAGAGAATTGGCCCAGCAGGTTTTTGACAATGTCACTCATTATGCTGACCAAACTGGTTTAAAAATCGTGACTGCCTATGGTGGAACGAGCATGAATGTACAAACCACGAACTTGAAGGGAGGCGCTGATATTTTGGTCGCTACGCCGGGGCGACTTATCGATCACCTATTTTGTAAAAATATCGTGCTGAGTCAAACCGAAGTACTTGTTTTAGATGAAGCGGATAGGATGTTAGATATGGGTTTTATGCCTGATGTCCAGCGTATTTTGAAGCGTATGAATGAAGCACGCCAAACTCTGTTCTTTTCGGCAACATTGGATCAGAAAATCAAAGCCATTGCCAACAAAATGATGTCTGATTCCGTAGAAATACAAGTAGCACCAGCTAACAGTACCGCCGAGACCGTCAAGCAAATGGTGTATCCAGTGGATAAGAAGCGCAAAAGTGAACTGCTTGCGTACCTGATTGGTTCAAAAAACTGGCAGCAAGTGTTGGTCTTTACCAAAACTAAGCAAGCGACAGATGCGTTAGTGAAAGAACTTAAACTCGATGGCATAAAAGCGACATCGATTCACGGTGATAAGAGCCAAGGCGCAAGGCAAAAAGCACTAGATGATTTTAAATCAGGTAAAGTTCGCGCTCTTATTGCTACGGACGTAGCAGCAAGAGGGCTTGATATCCATCAGCTCCCTCAAGTTGTTAACTACGATTTACCGTATAAAGCCGAAGATTATGTGCATCGTATTGGTCGTACGGGGCGAGCAGGAGCGACAGGCTTAGCCGTCTCGTTAATGAGTCGAGATGAAGAGTATTTGCTTAAAGCAATAGAAGATCTACTCGATACCCATTTACCGCAGGAATGGTTAAACGGGTTTGAGCCTAGCCTCAACGATCCAATAGATAATGCGCATGCGCCATCCAAACGAGGCCGTTCGTCTGAAAAGCAAAAGATGAAAGCAAAGTTAAAAATACATGCGGGAAGAGGAAAACGTAGATAAAACGTTTAAAATATTCAAAAACCCCAGCCAACTTAACCTATATATAAGTTGGCTGGAATATATCTACCTTTCTCATTTTACCCATTCCCCCCTCATTTACCCATAAGTCTCAATCTATATTTTTATTAGTAATAGGTGTTTGATTCGATATCGATGATTAATAATAAAAATAACATTATCTAAAGACCGATAAACTTTGAACCGGTAATATCCAATTACCGATAGATTTAATTATAAATATAATTATTCTTATCGGAACCTGTATTCGATGTTTCTTAAGGACATTGCGACTAATAAAAATGTAAATAATGAATGGAGAATTAACCCATTGTTTTATTGATGGTAAATCTACGTTTCCTACTGCGATAAACGACTTGATACTTATATGCAAATCGAAAATAACATTAAATTGTTAACAGTATGTTTCTATTTACATCTGGTTGCATTTCCATTGTAAAATTTATAAGCCCCTTATTATCAATGACTTAATTACATTTTGGTTTGTCTGTAGAGTACGTAATATATTATAAAATCATGCACTTATAGATGTTAACGATAAATTAACATTACATTTGTGGTGAGATCTTGTTCAAAATTATGCCTATTAAATGAAAAAATATTTGTATTGTAATATAAGGAGTCTAGTTTAAATAAGTAGAAAGATTCTTCAATTAAGAAAGAATTATAGTATTTGTTACGTTAGTTGGTGCTTATTTGAAAGTGCCATTTTATATACGCTTTAATATTGCTGTTAAGAATGGAGTCCCTCAATGAAAAAGCTCGCTTTGATCACCGGATCAAAAGGCGGAATAGGTTCCGCGATCTCCTCTAAACTGGTTAGCGATGGTTACCGTGTAATAGCAACATATTATACTGGCAATCATCAGTGTGCATTGGACTGGTTTGTAGAAAAAGAATTCAATGACGATCAGGTCCGGTTATTTGAACTCGATGTGACGAATGCCGCGGAGTGCGCCGAGCGCCTCAGTAATCTTTTACAAGAGGAAGGCACCATCGATGTTTTGGTCAATAACGCGGGTATAACGAAAGACAGTGTATTCAAAAAAATGACGTTGGATGCATGGCGTGACGTCATTGAAACCAACCTCAATAGTTTGTTTAACGTTACCCAACCGCTGTTCGCGCCAATGTGCGAAAAAGGCTCAGGTCGAGTCATCAATATTTCTTCTGTTAATGGGCTTAAAGGCCAATTTGGTCAAACCAATTACTCAGCCGCTAAAGCGGGAATGATTGGATTTTCAAAAGCACTTGCGGCTGAGGGGGCTCGCAGTGGCGTGACCGTTAATGTAGTCGCTCCAGGGTACACAGCAACCCCCATGGTTCAGCAAATGAAACCAGAAGTTCTTGAGTCAATTAAGTCACAAATTCCGATGAAACGTTTAGCGACACCGGAAGAGATTGCGGAGTCGGTGAGTTTTCTGGCAAGCGATGCAGGGGCATACATTACTGGTGAAACATTGTCAGTCAATGGCGGATTGTACATGAGTTAGGTTGAGCATTATGAAAAGAGTATTTGTTGTAGCAGCGAAACGAACACCAATTGGATCGTTTGGTGGAAGTTTAAAAGAGATATCTGCAGGTAAGCTTGCATCTATCGCTATCAGAAGTGCGTTAGAAGCTGGAAATGTTCAACCACAAAACGTGGATGAAGTGATTGTTGGTAATGTCATTGGCGCCGGACAAGGCATGAGTGTTGGGCGTCAAGCGGCCATATTTGCGGGTCTTCCCACAAGTGTCCCTGCATATAGTCTAAACATGGTTTGCGGTAGTGGTATGAAATCAGTCATGGATGCGGTGTCTCATATTCGCTCTGACGATGCTGAGATCGTCGTTGCAGCGGGTGTTGAAGTGATGTCACAAATTCCTTTTACCGTCCCTTCGTCAGTTCGTGATGGTCACAAAATGGGGCATCTGAACATGACCGATCTACTGATATCAGATGGTCTGACGGATGTGTTTAATCAATACCACATGGGGGTGACGGCGGAAAATGTTGCCAAAGAATGCGGCATTAGCCGCCAGCAACAAGACGAGTTTGCGCTGAACAGCCAGCAAAAAGCCATCGCAGCCATAGAAGCAGGCGTATTCAAAGATGAAATAACCCCTGTAGATGTAAAAAAGCGTCGGGAAACCGTTACCTTCGATACGGATGAATATCCAAAGGCCACGGCAACATTGAGCGGATTGGAAAAACTCCGCCCTGCTTTTGACCGAGAAGGCAGTGTCACTGCAGGAAATGCGTCTGGAATCAATGATGGGGCGAGTGCATTGATTCTGGCCTCTGAAGACGCGGTTAACACCTACGATCTAAAACCAATCGCTGAAATTACCAGTTATGCGCAATCTGGGCTGGACCCGAAAATCATGGGATTAGGTCCTGTTGAGGCGGTGTCTCAGGCGTTAAGTAAAGCAGCTCTTCAACTCAAGGACATCGATCTGTTTGAGCTCAATGAAGCGTTCGCCGCGCAAGCTTTAGGTGTGGTGCATTCATTAGCGAAAGAGCATCAAGTGTCGGTATCTTCGATCTTGGACAACGCAAACGTTAACGGCGGAGCCATTGCACTTGGGCATCCATTAGGAGCATCGGGCAATCGTATTCTCGTTACTCTTATCCATGAACTCAACCGAAGAAGTGGCCAGTACGGTGCTGCTTCCTTATGTGTTGGGGGCGGTATGGGGACAGCAGTCATCGTTAAGTCAGCATCGCTAAATCAACAAAGTTAAGTTAAATCAGCATAGTTTAGTTAAATCAGCGTAGTTAAATCCATTTAGTGATTAAACCGAATATTTTATTTATCTAGGAGAACGACCATGTATACAGATTTCTTTAAAACATTCACAGACCAAACTGAGCAATCACTTCAGCCTTATCTAAAGTTCAATAAGCTAATGACAAAAAATGTTGAAGTGCTTACTGAGCTACAACTTAATGCGATTCGTACCTACAGTGAGATGGGTATGACTCAAATGAAGGCCGCAACGGAAGTGCGTGATGTGACATCATTGACTGCATTTAACGGCCAGCAACTTGCTGTGTTAACCAAGTTATCTCAACAACTCACCGAAGACAGCAGCAAGCTACAGGCGATTGCGAAAGAGTTCAAAGACGATGTTGAACAGATGACCTCGGAAAATCTAAAAACAGTGACTCCTGCATAACACAGTCCATTTTGCCGCCTTTGATTAAGGCGGCTTTTTTCCGAAGATAGGAGTAGAAACCATGTTCCAACACTTCTTTTCGGACTACCTTGTAAAACTCCAAGAAACCAATCAGCAATGGTGGCAAGATCTTGAATTAAGCAAGGAAGCCGTGAACACCCCCCTCAACAAAGCCATGCAAGAAGTCAATTTTGAAGACTCTGCTAAGTTCTTTGAACAAGCGGTCAATCAACCTACTGCTCTACTGCAAATGCAAACTCAGTGGTGGGAACAACAACTCAAAATCTGGCAAAACGTCGCGTTGGCCGGCAATACACAAAGCTTGGTCAATGAAGAAAAAGGCGACAAACGTTTTTCAGATGAGGGGTGGAAAAACGATGCATTTTATAGCTTCATAAAACAGTCGTATTTACTTTTTAGCCAGACTTATTTTGATACCATTAACAGCATTGAAGGTGTTGATGAGAAAACCAAAGAACGCATTATTTTCTTTTCTCGCCAAGCCATTAATGCACTCTCGCCAAGTAATTTTATCGCGACCAATCCAGAACTGCTCAAGCTCACTATTGAACAGAATGGTGAAAACTTATTAGCTGGCTTAGATCAACTGCGTGAAGATGTAGAGTCTAGTGCGGACATTTTGAAGATTCGCATGACTAATAACAACGCGTTCCGTATTGGCGATGACGTTGCTAATACACCGGGTGATGTCGTTTTTAAGAATGAGTTATTCGAGCTTATTCAATACAAACCACTCACAGAAAAAGTGAACGCAACGCCACTGTTGATTGTTCCTCCATTCATCAACAAATATTATATTTTGGATTTGCGCGAAAAAAATTCAATGATGCGATGGCTTGTTGAGCAGGGGCACACGGTATTCATGATGTCGTGGCGAAACCCAGGTAAAGAACAATCTAATGTGGAGTTCGGTGACTACGTAACGGAAGGCGTTGTCAAAGCGGTGTCTGCAATTGAGGATATCACGGGTCAAGAACAGATTAATGCGGCGGGATATTGCATCGGCGGAACCGTACTAGCCTCAACGGTTGCGTATTATGCGGCCAAAAGAATGAAGAAGCGGATCAAATCAGCGTCGTTTTTCACTACATTACTCGACTTCTCTCAACCGGGTGAAGTGGGTGCGTATATTAACGATACGATCGTCAGTGCGTTAGAAATACAAAATAACGCGAAGGGCTATATGGATGGAAGATCACTCAGCGTGACCTTCAGCTTGCTTCGAGAAAATAGTTTGTATTGGAACTATTACGTTGAGAACTATTTAAAAGGTAAAAGCCCAGTCGATTTTGATCTGCTTTATTGGAACAGCGATAGCACAAACGTTTCAGCACCGTGTCATAACTTCCTCATTCGACAACTTTATTTGGAAAATAAATTGGTTCAAGATAAAGGGGTTAAGATTGGTGGAGTTTGGATTGATCTTAATAAGATCAAAGTGCCTAGCTATTTCATTTCTGCGAAGGAAGACCATATAGCCTTATGGCAAGGGACGTATCGTGGTGCTCTAAAATCTGGCGGTAATAAGACCTTTGTGCTTGGCGAATCTGGGCATATAGCGGGCATCGTTAACCATCCTAGTAAAAACAAGTATGGGTACTGGTTAAATGACAATCTTGATGATTCTGCTGATGAATGGTTATCGAACGCCACTCGTTCGGAAGGGTCTTGGTGGCCACATTGGCATAAATGGCTAATGACCTTTAATCCAGAAGAGCAAGTAGAACCGTTTGGGCAAGGTTCAGCGAACAACCCTGTGATTAGTGTTGCGCCAGGGAAATATGTCAGACAGGTCCTTCCCGTTGAATCGGTTAGTGATGGTAAGAGTAAAACAGAGAAAGAACAGGCAGAGACAGCTTAGATGCCTACTGCGATGAAAGGGTATTTGAACATCGCGGCTGCGGCGTTCAAATACCTTATCGAGTTTAATGACTTATATTAGCTATTTAGTCATTAGCACTTAGCGAATGCGTAAGTACGGAAGCCACCAATCAAATTTCGTGCTTTGTAGCCATTATTAACCAGTTGACGATACGCAACGTTACCGCGTAACCCGACTTGGCAATAAATGACGACTTCTTTGTCTTTCGGTAATTCGCTCATGCGGTGGCGAAGTTGATCAACAGGAATATTGATAGCGCCTTCGATATATCCGCCATTTTGTAGCTCGCCAGGGTTACGTACATCCAACAATACTTGTGTGTCATCGAGGTGATCAATCTCATCAAAGTGAATGGGCGTTGAATCGCCTTTGATGATGTTATTAGCAACAAAAGCGGCTTGGTTAATGACATCTTTGGCGCTGCCGTAAGGGGGAGCATAGGTCAATTCAAGGTGCTGAAGTTGTTCAACAGTCATTCCTGCTCTCTGCGCCACGGCCATGATATCAATGCGTTTGTCGACACCGTCTTTCCCAGCGGCCTGAGCACCCAAAATCTTGCCATTTTTTGGATCAAACAGCATTTTAAATGACACGATTTCTGCGCCAGGGTAGTAGCTAGCATGGCTTGCCGTATGAACGAACACTTTCTCGTAGTCAATACCATCGCGTTTAAGCTGCTTCTCGTTTTTACCAGTAGATGCAATTGCAAGGTCAAAGATCTTACAAATCGCAGAGATCGGAAGAGCGGTT
>NZ_JBNGCJ010000519.1:0-4145 GCF_049974785.1 Vibrio genomosp. F10 str. 9ZD137 | reverse complement strand
ATCGGCGGTTTTTTTATATTCTTATTTATAACATGAAAGCTTTTGGCTTAACGAAATTGACCGGCATCTAGCAGGAAGTCAAAACCAGCTGTTGCTAATTTTGCTTCTAATGCCGCTCTATCAATCTCAAAGTAGACGGCAAGCTTATCGAGATCACCACCAAAATCGTCGCGAAGTTTCATATTGACGATACTCATGAGCATGATTGGATCCATCGCTTCAAAATTCGATAGATTCATGATCAATCCTCAAAATCAGAAATCAATAGATTTGCCGCTGCAAATGCTGCTCGTTCACGGGTCTCTTCAGGGAGCGATGCATCTGCCGCAATGTCATTAAATGTTTTCACAGCGCAAGTGATGGCTTTAGGAATGTAGCTTTGATCGCCACTGCCAATTTGTGAGTACAGTTCACGTACCAGATCACAACAGTCGTATACTTTCATGGTTTAACCCTAACTAAATGATAACTGCTCTCAATATACACATAGCTGTTGGGAAACTCAAAACGAGAGTTTGTTATAGCTCAAGGTATGGCTTTGTATGGTTGAGAATTAAACTATCAATACGATCGGATTGATGAAAAATAGCGGGTTGAGATGAGGGAGGCTAATGGCCTGAACGGCAATGGTAAAAAAAGGGCTAACGCTCATCGTTAACCCTTTTTCTTTTATTTTTTAACTGATCGTTGCTTGTTGCTTAAATGATGGTTACTTAAGCTGAGCTTTTACATGTTCAATAATGTCAGCCATCGGAATAGACGATTTTTCACCAGCACGACGGTTTTTGTACTCAAAGTTACCTTCTTTCATTGAGCGATCGCCAATAACGATAGTGTGGGGAATACCGATTAATTCGATATCTGAGAACATAACGCCTGGGCGCTCTTTACGGTCATCGAATAGTACTTCAATGCCCATCGCAGTCAGTTCAGTGTAGAGTTTTTCAGCCGCTTCTCTCACTTCTTCAGATTTGTGCATGTTCATTGGAACAATAGCCACTTGGAATGGTGCAAGTGCGTCAGGCCAAATAATGCCGTATTTATCATGGTTTTGCTCGATGGCAGAAGCCACCACACGAGAAACACCGATACCGTAACAGCCCATCTCTAAAATGGTATTTTTACCATCAGGCCCAAGCACGCCACAGTTCATCGCTTCTGAGTATGCTTTACCCAGCTGGAAAATATGTCCGACTTCGATACCACGTTTCAGCATCAGTGTACCTTGGCCACATGGGCTCGCATCACCTTCTATAACGTTACGTAGATCTTCAACTTGAGCAAGCTCAACGTCACGACCCCAGTTGATACCGAAGTAGTGCTTACCATCTACGTTTGCACCAGCGCCGAAGTCATTCATGACGGCAACCGTGCGATCAACGATGAATGGTAACTCTAAGCCAACAGGACCTAGTGAACCCGGGCCAGCACCGATCAGTGCACGGATCGTAGCTTCATCAGCCATTTCCAGTGGAGAAGCAACTTGTGGAAGATTTTCAGCCTTCACTTCATTAAGTTCGTGGTCACCACGGATGATAAGGGCAATGATATCAGCGTCTACTTCATCAGAAGCTTTAACGAATAGAGTCTTCACTGTTTTCTCAATCGCTAGACCATGTTGCTCTACCAACTCCGCGATAGTTTTCGCGTTTGGCGTATCAACCAGTTCCATCTCTTGAGTTGGTGCTGAAAGTTCTTCAGTCGGAGCCAAAGCTTCGGCTTTTTCGATATTTGCTGCGTAATCTGATTCTGTAGAGAATGCGATTAGGTCCTCACCACTCTCTGCAAGCACGTGGAATTCTTGCGAGCCACTGCCACCGATAGCGCCAGAGTCAGCCAATACAGGACGGTACTCAAGCCCCATGCGGTCGAATGCCTTACAGTAAGCATCGTGCATCGCTTGGTAAGATTTCTCTAGGCCTTCTTTGTCGATGTCAAAGCTGTACGCATCCATCATAGAGAATTCACGTGCACGCATGACGCCAAAACGAGGGCGACGCTCATCACGGAATTTAGTCTGGATTTGATATAGGTTTAGCGGAAGCTGCTTATAAGAATTCACTTCATTGCGTACAAGGCTAGTAATGACTTCTTCAGCCGTTGGGCTAAGAACAAACGGACGAGAATGACGGTCAGTAAAACGAAGCAGCTCAGGGCCCATTTTCTCTGAACGGCCTGTCTCTTCCCAAAGCTCAAACGGCTGAACAACGGGCATCAAGGTTTCAACAGCACCTGCATTGTCGATTTCTTGACGAACGATGTTTTCGACTTTACGTAGTACACGTAGACCGGTAGGTAGCCAAGTGTATAAACCTGAAGCTAGCTTACGGATCATACCTGCACGTAGCATCAGCTGGTGGCTGATAACTTCTGCGTCGTTTGGAGTCTCTTTCAAAGTAGAAAGAAGATAGTTACTGGTACGCATTCTATGGTATCCGTTTGATCATTGATAAAAGAAAATTTGCGGTGGTCAATGACGACAGCAAATCTGATATAGCCGCATATAATATCAGCCTATTTGTGATCTCAAAAGCGCTCAATGTCAGTAACCGTAATGAAAAGCGCTTCTATGACAAATTTCACGTTGAGATCGAACAAGTTTACCGCATATTCTTTACTGTCTGGTTGTCCTTTTTTGTACGCTGGGCGGGGATCTTGTCCAAGAACTTCTTTGATTACCTGAATGATTTGGCGAGCTTGCGGGTGCCCAGCCAGTTGATTTTTTGCTCTTTCAGAGAAGTTAACGTCTAGAACTTCAGGTTCTTCAGCGGCAAACCCCCCTAATGCGTTTGGAATGGAATCGGAGTAGGGGATATAAGGTTTGATATCGAGAATGGGGGTTCCGTCGACGAGATCAACACTGCCTAAATCTAACCAAGTTTGTCCCTTTTCTTGAGAGACTCCTTTTAACTCAACGGCTGACATACCAATCCCATTAGGTCTGAATGTCGCTCGTGATGCAAACACACCAATGCGCTCATTTCCCCCTAGTCTCGGTGGACGAACCGTGGGCTTCCACCCAGCAGTGAGATTCTTGTCGAACAAAAAGAGCAGCCACAAATGACTGAACTCGTTGATCCCTCTCACCGATTCCATGCAGTTAGCCTCATCCAGAAGTTTAATCCGTGCTGTAGCACTTGGCGCCAGTCGAGGCTGTCGTGGAACAGCAAATTTTTCTTTATATGGCGTTTGAATAACACCTATCGGTTTTACGGAGTACACGTCTGGCCTCACACTGTCGTTATTATTAAGCAAATGTTGAGAATTGAACCCGATCACTCACATGCTAATCAATCTTACTATCGCCACATATTAGCAAAATATTCTTATGAACAAGTGCTTATCGTGGATTGGTTGGATTGGTTGGATTGGTTGGATTGCTCGTTCTATCTCTCTATATTATTTTGTTGTTAATTTTTGGTTAAATAATCTTTGTTTTTGTTTTTTTATGGTTTGTTTTACTGCCTTTTAATACCTTTTGTTACATATTGAGCTTCATTTATTTCAAAATGTGAAGTAATCTTCCGCCTCTTGTGTGTTGGCAGCGCAAGATCAGGGAAAAACAAATCACTAAGATTAAAAGCAAACTCAATGGAGGGAACAGATGAGTTCATCTGCTTCGATAAAAAACAATTCGCCGAAAAAACCTATTTTTACCCGCTTTTTAGACGGCGTTGAATATTTGGGGAACTTATTACCCCACCCAATCACCCTTTTTGCCATCTTCTGTGTCGCAATCCTAATTACTTCAGGCATTGCTGGCTACTTTGAAGTGTCTGTTATGGACCCTCGTCCAGAAGGAGCTAAAGGCCGTGCTGCTGACGGCATGATTCATGTAGTTAGCCTATTTAATGCCGAAGGTCTGCAACTGATTGTGACCAACCTGGTTAAAAACTTTGTCGGTTTTGCACCATTAGGGACGGTACTGGTTGCCATGCTTGGTGTTGCTATTGCTGAACACTCTGGGTTACTTTCTGCGGCAATGCGTGGCATGGTGATGGGCGCTTCTCAGCGTATGGTAACCGTGACGGTCGTGTTTGCTGGTATCATATCAAATACGGCATCTGAGCTTGGCTACGTGGTCCTTATTCCACTTGCTGCGATGCTCTTTCACTCTTTAGGGCGTCACCCGCTTGCTGGCTTGG
>NZ_JBNGCJ010000518.1:0-4298 GCF_049974785.1 Vibrio genomosp. F10 str. 9ZD137 | reverse complement strand
TACCGCCGTCAATGCACTATCAATGATCGAGACGCCTTGTTGCGATCCAGCAACCGTGGTGACATCAACATCAGCAACCGTCATATTTTGGCCTGCACCAAATCCAATTTCACCGCCTAAACCACCACCGATAGTCACATCACCAGAGACTTTCTGTGATGAAGCAAACAGTTGAAGCTTACCTTCTTCACCAACGGACGCTTTCACATCTTCGCTTTGACCATTGATATAAGTCGCCAACTGCTCTAAATCATCGCCTTGTTTCGCTTCAATTGACAGTGATTTAGCAACCCCATTTTGATCATTATAGTTCAGAGTAAGATCCGTCGCTGCATCGACCTTCCAGTCTGGTGATTGACCATTTGTAGCAACATAGCTTCTGCCACCCATCGCCATGGTATCCGATCGCATATTGCCCATGTTGAGCATTACTGCCTCACCTGAGCTTGCACCGATCTGAAATGACTGAGTACCAAATGAACCATTAAGCAGTTTGTTACCACCAAACGAGGTTGTTTCTGCAATACGATTCAATTCGTTATTCAGTGCCGAAACTTCTTCTTGGATAGCAACACGTTCAGAACGAGAATTCGAACCATTAGAGGATTGAAGGGAAAGGTCGCGCATTCGTTGTAAGATATTGGTGGTTTCGTTCATTGCTCCTTCAGCTGTCTGAGCAATCGAGATACCATCATTTGCGTTTTTTACCGCCATATCTAAACCGCGGCTTTGCGAAGTTAGACGGTTAGCAATTTGAAGACCTGCCGCATCATCTCGAGCACTATTTATCTTGTACCCCGACGATAGGCGTTCCATCGACTTTTGAGTTCCGTCGGCAGCACCATTTAGATAGCGCTGCGCGGTCATCGCCGACACATTTGTGTTTACGTTAATTGCCATATTTGATCTCCTTCGGCATTTAGGTTGATGCGCCGTCGTGTCTCTCACCTCACATTGACGCATCTCATTTCTCTCAGTCCTGTAACGGCCGAGGCGAAATAAGCTTTAGGAAATATTTAATTATTTTTTAATTTTATTTTGTACCGATTAAATTTGTGATTAAGAACAAATAAATACGCAATCAAATCGCTAATAACTGGCGTCGTGGTGATTATCAGCTATAAGCGGACGTTGAATTCAAATATCAGTGGAACGAATAACATTGGATATTCTATTACTCAAACTTACTTTAGCGATAGACAGAAAAAATCCAGCCTAAGCCGGATTTTTATTTCACTCAATAGAAGAGCTACTTTGAGAATTGATTCTCTGTAAACTAACCTGTCAGCGATTAACCAAGTAGGCTGAGTGCTGAGTTTGGCGCTTGTTTCGCTTGAGCAAGAATAGAGCTTGATGCTTGCGAAAGAATTTGAGATTTAGTTAGTGCCGTTGTTTCTTTAGCAAAGTCCGTGTCTTTGATTCGGCTCTTAGACGCATTTACATTTTCGTTAATGTTATCTAAGTTACTGATAGCGTGGTCGAAACGGTTTTGGAAAGCACCCAGTTCAGCACGGTGGCTATCGACAAAATTCAATGCCGCATCAACAATGGCAACGGACTCTTGAGCGCCACCGACGGTTCTTACGTCAATAGTGTCAACTGTCACCGCCTGGCCTGGTTCGAAACCAAGTTCACCAGCAAGAGCACCACCAAACGCCACATCACCTTCTACTTTGTTGCTACCTGCTAACATTTGTAGTTGTCCGTCTTCATTAACAGACGCTTTAATGAAATCTTGTTGACCATTGATGTACGTCGCTAGCTGCTCAATATCATCGCCTTCTTTCGCGTTGATAGTCAGTGCTTGGTCTTGACCAAACTTGTCTTTGAACGCCATGGTTAAATCAGCACCACCAGCTTGTACTGACCAGTCTTTATCTTGACCGTTAGTGGTTTTGTAGCTTGTACCACCCATTTCTGCGTTGTCGCTACGCATGTCTTTCAAAGACAGCATAACCGCTTCACCGTTGTCTGCACCAATTTGGAAAGACTTAGTTTCGAACGTACCGTTCAGTAGCTTGTTACCACCAAATGATGTCGTTTCTGCAATACGGTTTAGCTCGTTGTTTAGTGCACTGACTTCTTCTTGAATCGCTACACGCTCAGATTTTGAATTAGATCCGTTAGCAGATTGAAGAGACAAATCACGCATACGTTGCAGGATGTTTGTCGTTTCGTTCATTGCACCTTCAGCAGTTTGTGCAATCGAAATACCATCATTTGCATTTCGTACTGCTACATCAAGACCGCGGCTTTGAACATTCAAGCGGTTTGAAATTTGAAGGCCAGCAGCATCATCTTTAGCGCTATTGATTTTAAAGCCAGATGATAAACGTTCCATTGACGTCTGCTGTGCGTTATTTGCACTGTTAAGGTAACGCTGTGCTGTCATTGCTGATACGTTAGTATTTACGTTCACTGCCATGGTATATCTCCAATTGATCTTCCGATGGTTCCGGTTTTCGAATTCTCGAAAAACCAAACTGTTCTTTTAAAGTTACTTTTATTAACGGCGCAATTTTCCAAACCTTGAGACTTTTTTTATGTTTTTTTTAAATTAAGTGCTTTTGAAGCATAAATCGTGATAGGTCGGTCAAAAACACAACAATTGCGTTTTTATTGTTAAAGGTTTGTTTAACTTGGTCGATACTTTCGCGCTTTCTGCTTAAGCCCAGAAACGCTCCATGATGACAATAAAGTTTTCCATTACAGTAATAGAAAAGGAGTCAAGTGGTGACGACGTTTTCCCGCTAATGGATAAACTTGATGTACAGAAGTAACGATGGCTAGGCATTAACCTAATAGGGTTAATGCTAAATTTGGCTGTTGCTTAGCTTGCGCCAAAATAGAAGTGCTCACTTGTTGGAGGATTTGTTGCTTGATCATTTGGGTTGTTTCTTTCGCGTAATCGGTATCTTTAATGCGACTGTTCGAGGCAGCAAGGTTCTCATGTACATTATCTAGGTTGTTAATCGCATGACCAAATCGATTTTGTAACGCACCGAGTTCAGCTCTATGACTATCAACATACTCTAGAGCAGTATCAATCACTGCAACCGCTCGTTGCGCCCCGCCCACGTCAGTGATATCGACATTATCAACCGCTTCATAACCTTGCAGAGAAAGTTGTAACTGAGAGGCTAAATTACCAGAAAACGCGATGGCGCCTAATGTCTCTTTGCCTGACATATAAATCTGCAGTTGACCTTGATCGTTTACAGACGCCGATACTTGATCGGTTTGACCATTAATATAGGTCGCCAGTTGCTCAATATCATCACCGGCCTTAGCGGTAATCTTGATGTTCTGTTGCTCACCAAACTCATCAGTAAACTGCATATTGAGCATTGGATTCCCTGAGCCAACCCGCCAGTTTGAATCTGTTTTTGCATCCGCAATATAACTAAAACCGCCCATGGCTAGGTTATCGGAACGCATCGATTTCAGCGAGACTTGCACGGCCTCTCCCGAACTGGCACCAATCTGAAAAGAGGAGGACGCGAAGGAGCCGTTGAGCAGTTTTCGACCACCAAAAGAGGTCGTTTCAGCGATTCTATTCAATTCTGAGTTCAAAGCGCTCATTTCTTCCTGAAGCGCAATTCTTTCAGACTGGCTATTTGACCCATTAGCTGACTGCAAAGAAAGATCTCGCATTCTTTGAAGCAAATGAGTGGACTCTTGCATCGCGCCTTCGGCCGTTTGCATGATAGAGATACCATCATTGGCATTTCGGACTGCGACGTCCAAGCCACGCATTTGAGATTCCAGGCGATTGGAAATCTGTAGACCTGCAGCATCATCTTTAGCGCTGTTTATACGATTCCCAGAAGCTAAGCGCTCTAAGGACTGGTTCAGCATCGTCGTCGCATTACCAAGGTGGCGCTGCGCAGTCATTGCTGAAACATTCGTATTCACGGTTACGGCCATAAAACCCTCAGGTCATTAAAGATGATTTACTCTGTTTGTTTTATATACCGCCAATGATAAACATTGGCTCACACAAAACAGAGGCTTAATTATGTATCGGTGATTAGAGAAGAACCTTTAATAAAAAAACGAGCATATAGCTCGTTTTTTTATAGTCTTTTTATTCTTAATGCTTGGACATTATTTTACGCTAAGTGCTTGAAGCAACGATTCTGATGGCGCAAAGAAATAAGCCCCTGTCACCGCCTTGGTAAAGCGCAGTAACTGGTCCGTTTTTCCATCGGTCTCTCCGTACATGCTTTCTAACATAACCTTGAAGTTATGCACACGATTACAATAGGCAATAAACAACAGGAGATCGGAAGAGCGGT
>NZ_JBNGCJ010000517.1:0-8769 GCF_049974785.1 Vibrio genomosp. F10 str. 9ZD137 | reverse complement strand
CTGAACCGCTCGTCCGATCTTCATGCATCGGTATCTCTACTCGATAAGCTCGGTGCTTGGGATAATATCTCGGCTATGCGTATTTGCCCATATCGAGGTCTTGAAACCTGGGAGCATGAACAGTGCCGAACTGCATTTCATTCTGATTTACTCGGTTTGTCAGAGCTTGGCTTTATGGTTGAAAATCGCGTTATTCAGTTGGGTTTATGGCAAGAGTTTGAGCGATATTCAAATCTAACGCTGCTGTGTCCTGACCGTTTGAAAACGATCGAATTTGGTGTGACAAGTAAGATTATTCTTGAATCGGGTGAGGTTATTGAATGTGATTGGGTGATCGGTGCAGATGGAGCAAATTCTCAAGTGAGAGGTTTTGCCGGTATTGGTATCACCGCGTGGGATTATCGCCAACATTGCATGTTAATTAATGTGACGACACAGAAATCACAGCAGGACATCACATGGCAACAGTTTTTTCCTTCTGGCCCTCGCTCTTTTCTTCCACTTGGTGGTCACAACGCTTCATTAGTTTGGTACGACGCACCCAAGCGTATTCGTCAGTTAAAGGCGATGGATAAAACACAGTTGAAAGAACAAGTAATCACACACTTCCCGCAAGAATTGGGTGATATAAACATTGTGGAAAGTGGCGCTTTCCCTTTAACCAGAAGACATGCTCAGCAGTATGTGAGAAACCATTGTGTATTGGTTGGGGATGCCGCCCACACCATCAACCCGTTAGCGGGGCAAGGAGTGAACCTTGGTTTCAAAGATGCGCTGGCTTTGCTAGAAGAAACGGATGGGCAGCCCATCGATAACGACAGTTTACTTAAATATGAAAAGAAACGCCGACGTGACAACCTGATCATGCAAACCGGGATGGATGTATTCTATAAAGGCTTTAGTTCGCTGAACCCCATTACTCGGTTTGCTCGAAATGGGTTATTAAAAATTGCGGATAATTCAGGGGTACTGAAAAAAGAAGTCCTAAAATATGCGGTTGGCTTGAAGTAAATGAGTGTGAGCTAAACGGGTTTGAAGTACATTTTTTTGCTGTAAATAGGGCTGAAGTAAAGTGCTTTGAAGTCCACTTGCTTTAGAACTGTCTATTTAAAGCATTGTATTTAAAGCCATGTATTTTAAAAAAACAGAAGGGCAAGCATGAATCTGTGACCGAAACTAAAGCAAGATAAAATAATAGATTTCAAATAAAAACGCTGCCCAAAGGCAGCGTTTTTGTATTCATCACGAACTTATAAGCAAGTCGTCATTACTTAGTTACGCGTAGCACCGGGTTCTCTCCAACAGTGACAGAACCAGAAAGCTTGTTCAGCTCTTTGATTTCGTCCATGTTAGAGATAACAACTGGAGTAAGTGTCGATTTAGCTTTCTCTTCTAGAAGCGCTAGGTCGAAAGTGATGATAGTGTCACCAGCTTTAACAGATTGACCTTCTTCAGCTACGCGAGTGAAGCCTTCACCTTTTAGCTCAACAGTATCGATACCGAAGTGAACAAATAGTTCAACACCATCGTCAGACTCGATAGAGAATGCGTGGTTAGTTTCGAAAATCTTACCGATAGTACCGTTTACAGGAGCTACCATTTTGTCACCAGCTGGCTTGATCGCGATACCGTCGCCAACGATTTTCTCAGCGAAAACCACATCTGGCACATCTTCGATATTTACGATTTCACCTGAAAGTGGTGCGATGATTTCGATAGCACCAGCGTCAGCGCTGTCATCAGATACAAGCTTTTTAAGTTTGTCAAACAGACCCATTGTGTCATGCTCCTAACGTTTAGTTTTATTCTGTCAAATATAGTATACCAATCATAAACAATAGACGACTACTTTTAGTCGTCTAACTCTTTTTGTCGCTTATGATAGTAGGCATATATCAGCAGATTATTGAGTTTTCTCTGCAATGAACTTGTCTACACAAGCTTCAATTTCAGCAGCAGTCGCTAGTGAAAGCGCTTCTTCAGCCATCGCTTTAACTTCGGCGAAGTTAGAGTTACGGATAACTTTCTTCACTTTAGGGATTGAGATGCCGCTCATTGAGAATTCATCTAGGCCCATACCAAGAAGCAATAGCGTTGCACGTTCATCACCCGCTAGCTCACCACACATACCTGTCCATTTGCCTTCTTTGTGAGAAGCATCGATGACTTGTTTGATAACAAGTAGAACCGCTGGAGATAGTGGGTTGTATAGGTGAGAAATCATCTCGTTACCACGGTCAACGGCTAGCGTGTACTGAGTCAGATCGTTAGTACCGATAGAGAAGAATGACACTTCTTTAGCAAGGTGATGTGCAATCGCGGCTGCGGCTGGCGTTTCAACCATAACACCAATTTCAATCTCTTCGTCGAATGCTAAGCCTTCAGCGCGAAGTTCAACTTTGTATTCTTCGATGGCTTTTTTAAGCTCACGAATTTCTTCAACAGAGATGATCATTGGGAACATGATACGCAGTTTACCGTGTGCAGATGCACGTAGAATACCACGCAGTTGATCGCGTAGGATTTCACGACGGTCTAAACTGATACGTACTGCACGCCAGCCTAGGAATGGGTTCATCTCTTGAGGAAGATCCATGTATGGAAGATCTTTATCGCCACCGATATCCATAGTACGGATGATCACGGACTCGCCTTCCATCGCTTCGGCTACTTCTTTGTAAGCAACGTATTGCTCTTCTTCTGTAGGAAGCGCGGTACGGTCCATGAATAGGAATTCTGTACGGTACAGACCAACGCCTTCACCACCGTTACGTAAAATACCATCACAGTCTTTTACCGTACCGATGTTGCCACAAACTTCTACACGGTGTCCGTCTAGAGTTTCTGCGTGTAAGTCTTTAAGTTTTGCTAGTTCTGCCGCTTCTGCTTCAAAATCGGCTTTGATTTTCTTCGCTTCTGCTAGTTCAGCGTCAGAAGGGTTAACGATGATTTTATTGTTCATCGCATCTAGCACTAGCATGTCGCCATTTTTCACTTTCTTAGTGATATCGTTAGTACCAACGATAGCTGGAAGTTCAAGTGAGCGAGCCATGATAGAAGTGTGAGAAGTACGACCGCCAATGTCACAAGCAAAACCAAGTACATAATCGAGGTTAATTTGTGCTGTTTCTGATGGCGTTAGGTCGTAAGCAACTAGGATAACTTGCTCATCAATATCGCTTAGAGAAACGATGTTGATGCCTAGTGCATTTTTAACGAAACGTGTACCAATATCGCGAATATCGGTTGCACGTTCTTTTAAGTATTCGTCGTCTAGAGATTCTAGCGCACATGCTTGCTCTTCGATAACGGTATGAATTGCGTTATCAGCATGCATTTTGTCTTTTTTGATGAGTGCTAGGATTTCTTCCTCTAGCTCTTCATCTTCAAGAAGCATAATGTGACCTTCAAAGATCGCTTCTTTTTCTTCACCGAATGTTTCAAGCGCTTTTTGCTTGATCATTTCTAACTGTGCAGAGGATTTATTACGAGCGTCAAAGAAGCACTGTACTTGAGCTTCGACTTGGTCGTCTGAAATCGAATGTGTATTTAGGACAATTTCATCTTCTTGAAGAAGTAGTGCTTTACCAAAAGCAATACCTGGAGATGCTAGGATGCCTGAAATCATAGCCTTACCTTAAATTGGTCAACTGTAAACGGGAGAGTGTAACTAAAGTGCTAACGATAAGTTGTAGCTCACTTTTTACCCTATTTCCAATAAAGCCATTTTGTTTTCACAAAATGGCTTTAAAAATAGGGGACCGGATTAGTGTAGCTGGTCCATTAGTGCTACTAGGTGGTCAACAGCTTGTTGTGCTTGAGGGCCTTCAGCTGAAATAGTGACTTTTGTGCCTTTAACTAGGCCAAGAGTTTGCAGCTTGAAAAGGCTCTTAGCGCTAGCGCTTTTACCGTTAGAAGTCACAGTGATGTCCGCATCAAAACTTTTTGCTTCTTTAACGAACTGTGCAGCAGGACGTGTGTGAAGGCCATTTTCTGCAGTGATTTCTACTTGCTTCTCGTACATGTTATTACCCCAATTGATTTATTTTTTGTTAGTTTATTCGTCTAATTTAGCTTAACTCTTTCAACAACTTTCTGCTACCTGAGTAACGTCGTTTCCGTGTCAGAACTGATACTAGATCAAAGTTATGCAACCACGATTCTTATCCATATGGAGATTCGCCATTGTCTAAATATGTTTATCGCTTCTTTATTTTGAAGCTAAAAATAAAACCGTCTTGATAGTACCAAAGGTGCGGCAGGGATCAACAAAAAAGCCCCTAAAAGGGGCTTTTTTGTAGTAAAAATTGATTTGACCACATATTACTGCTGGTTCTCTTTCTCTCCAAAGATACCTGCAAATAGGGCTGTACTTAGGTAACGCTCACCTGAACTTGGTAGTACGGCAACGATAGTTTTTCCTGCAAATTCAGGCAGTTCTGCAATTCTATTAGCAGCAACAATAGCCGCACCAGAAGAAATTCCCGCAAGAATACCTTCTTCTTTCATTAGGCGTTGGGCCATTTCAATCGCTTCTTCTGAAGTCACAGCTTCAACGCGGTCAAGTAATTCTAAATCTAGGTTCCCAGGGATAAAACCTGCACCGATACCTTGAATTTTGTGTGGAGCTGGCTTCACTTCTTCACCGGCTAGTACTTGAGCAATCACTGGTGATTCAGATGGCTCTACTGCAACGGAAGTTATTGTGTCTTTCTTGCTTTTCAGGAAGCGGCTTGTACCTGTAATGGTACCACCCGTTCCAACACCAGAAACAAGAACATCAACGTCACCATCTGTCGCATCCCAGATTTCTGGGCCCGTCGTTTTTTCGTGAATTTGTGGGTTTGCTGGGTTATTGAACTGCTGAAGTAATAGGTATTTATCAGGGTTTGAAGCAACGATCTCTTCCGCTTTAGCAATGGCGCCTTTCATGCCTTTTGCCGCTTCTGTCAGTTCCAGTTTTGCGCCTAGCGCTTTAAGCAATTTACGGCGCTCTAGGCTCATTGATTCAGGCATAGTCAGCGTCAGTTTGTATCCACGAGCTGCTGCTACGAAAGCTAAGGCGATACCAGTGTTACCACTCGTTGGCTCAACCAGCTCAACACCTTCTTTTAGTGTTCCTGCTTTTTCTGCTTCCCAAATCATGTTAGCACCAATACGGCACTTAACACTGAAGCTTGGGTTACGGGCTTCTACTTTAGCCAGTACTTTACCGTTGCTGACCTTGTTTAAGCGGACAAGTGGAGTGTTACCAACTGTTTGTGAATTGTCTTCGTAGATCTTGCTCATGTCGATGTTCCTTCATTACACGTTTTGTGAATATGTGTAGAAGAATATGCGCTAAGTAAAAAACGGAAAAGGATTAAAAAGTTATAACATATAGAAGCAAGGTAGGTTATCTGGCAAATGCACCCTAGCAAACAGAGGTGTCTGCTAGGGTTTCGATCAGATTTTATTTTTATATTCTGCTACCCACATAGCGGTTGCACCGCAAACAGCAACTGGCATGACAATGAGGTTTAGAATTGGAATCGTGGTGAAAACAGCAACCAAAGCCCCAAAGCTGTAGGTTTTGGTTTGATTTTGTTTCAAATTGTGTCGCATTTGATTGAACTCAACCTTGTGGTTATCGAATGGGTAATCACAATACTGAATAGCAAGCATCCAAGCTGTAAATACAAACCATAAAATTGGGCCTAGGGTTTGCCCAAAGGCAGGAATAAGCAGCAATAAAAATAATCCAATGGCTTTAGGAATAACATAAAGGAGTTTTCTCCATTCGCGTGCAAAAACACGAGGCAGATCCTTAACTAAAGAAAGAAGGCCATCGTCGTTAATCGAATTCCCGATTAAGTGTTCTTCGACTTTTTCAGCCAGTAGTCCATTAAATGGGGCGGCAATGAAGTTAGCTAATGTGCTAAAGAAATAGGAAAACGTGGCTAAAACGGTAATTACAATGAGTGGCCAAAGAATATAGCTGAGCCAAGTTAGAAATTCGGGCAGTTGTGCCATCCACTGAGTTATCCAATTGTCCATATTGGAAAAGAGATAAAAGAGTGCGCCGCCCACCAGAATAATATTCGCCATCAGAGGCATAAGAACAAATCGACGAATTCCAGGCGTTAATGCTAACTCTAACCCATAGAAAAAATACCCAAACCCACTTCGTTGTAAAGACTTATCGTCCATTCAGAAATTACCCTTTTTGTGTCGTATTCTCTATTCTACTTAACTTTGTTAATAAAAAAAGAGGATGAAATTCTAATCAAGGTTGAACTTATTACATTAATTTGTTCTAAAAGAGTCATGAGTTTTGGTAGAGTAACACCAGTATTTAGGTTTTTTCCCTTGATGTGAACGGAATACAGTTCGTTCTATCATTAAATTTATCATCAAGTTATTGAGAGTTAAGTATGCAGGAATTGCGATTCGTACTTATTATTGTCGGCGCATTGGCGATAGCAGCGTTACTGTTTCATGGTCTATGGACCAGTAAAAAAGAAGGGAAAACCAAGTTCGGTGATAAACCACTCGGTAAATTGAAGACAACAAAAGAAGAAATAGAAGACACCCCCGAGCGTGGGTTTGCTCCTGAAGACGATTATGAAGTGGTTCGTAAAAAGCCGAAAGCGCCGAACTTTCAAAATGATATATCGATGGATGCTGATCCTTTGATTGACTCTGATCCTCTTATCGACAGCTATGAATCTCATCTTGAACCCATCATTACCAATGCTCAAGACACCGACCGAGATGATCAGGAAATACCTTCTTTTAGTGCAATAGACGATACAGAGTTCACTGTTGAGCGCCGTGTTAACCCATTGGAACAATCAGATAGCATATCTGATGACACACTCAGCGTGGTTAATGAAAGTAAAATGACTGATGTGACTGATGTGACTGATGTGACTGATGTGACGGATGTGACTGACATCACTGAGGATGTTGGTGAAAGCCCTGAGCCTGAACTAGAGGTCATCGTCCTTAATGTTCATTGTGCTGGAGACAGTCCTTTTACTGGTATTAAACTTTTCGATAGCATGGAGCGAAACGACTTGAGCTATGGCGATATGGATATATTCCATCGCCATGCCGATGCTTCACCAACGAGTAAGGTTTTGTTTAGTGTGGCGAATATGATGCAACCGGGGACACTAAAACATGATGACCCAGCTGATTTTTCGACCAAAGGTATTTCTTTCTTTATGACGTTACCTTGCTACGGTGACGCAGAGCAAAACTTCAACCTGCTCTTAAGAACCGCGCAACAAATAGCCGATGACTTGGGGGGGAACGTTCTCGATGATCGACGCAATCTTATGACCCCAGATAGGCTGTCTGCGTATCGACGACAAATTCAAGAGTTTAAAACGGCTTTGCCTGCTTGAGTTTAAGAGCCTAAGATAGAAGTAACAAAAACGATTTTTACAAAGGAGGCTCCTGATTGGGGCCTTTTTTATTGTTGTCATTCACACATCTAATTACCTGTCTAGAGAATATTATGTCTGATCTAATCGCTGACAAACTAACCCAACTCAAAAATACGCTTCATTACCATGCGGTCAAATATTATGTAGAAGATGCCCCAGAGCTCCCTGATGCGGAATACGACAGATTGATGCGCGAGTTACTAGAGATAGAAGAAAAACACCCTGAATTAATGACGGTTGATTCTCCGAGTCAACGTGTAGGTGGAAAGCCCCTAGAAGGTTTTGAACAGGTAACGCATGAAATGCCAATGCTGTCACTTGATAACGCGTTTAGTGACGCTGATTTAGATTCGTTTCAAAAACGTCTGAGCGATCGACTGGCTGGGGATCGGGTGGAACACTATTGCTGTGAGCCGAAGCTCGATGGGCTCGCGATAAGTCTCTTGTATGAGAATGGCGTATTAGTACAGGCGGCGACGCGTGGAGATGGGGCGACAGGCGAGAATGTGACAGAGAACGCTCGAACGATCAAAGCCATTCCATTGAAGTTACAAGGTGAAGGCTGGCCACGCCGCATAGAAGTTCGAGGTGAAGTTTTTTTACCTAAAGCAGGGTTTGAAAAAATGAACCAAGAAGCGCTTCGTAAAGGCGATAAAGTGTTTGTGAACCCGAGAAATGCAGCGGCGGGCAGTCTTCGTCAGTTAGATTCAAAGATTGCTGCCATGAGACCGCTGAGTTTTTATGCATACAGTGTCGGCATTGTCGAAGGTGGTGAATTATCAAGCAGTCATTATCATCGTTTCCTTCAGTTAAAAAGCTGGGGATTGCCCATGTGTGCGGCAACAAAGCAGGTCGGTTCGTTAGATGATGTAAAACAGTATTACAAAGACATATTAGAGCGCCGCAGCGAGTTGGAATATGAAATAGACGGTGTGGTCATAAAAGTAGATGACATCGAACAACAAAATGCATTGGGGTTTGTCGCAAGGGCTCCAAGATGGGCGATTGCCTATAAATTCCCCGCCGAGGAAGAGCTGACTAAGCTAAACGATGTTGAATTCCAAGTAGGTCGAACCGGTGCCATTACCCCAGTTGCAAAGCTTGAACCTGTTTTTGTGGGTGGGGTTACGGTGAGCAATGCTACCTTGCACAATGCCGATGAAATAGAACGTTTAGGGGTGAAAATTGGCGATACCGTGATCATACGCCGCGCGGGTGATGTGATACCTCAAATCGCATCGGTAATCGTGGAGCGTAGAGATGAACAGTGCCGAGATATTGTATTCCCAACCCATTGCCCCGTGTGTCAGTCTGATATTGAACGATTGGAAGGAGA
>NZ_JBNGCJ010000516.1:0-949 GCF_049974785.1 Vibrio genomosp. F10 str. 9ZD137 | reverse complement strand
GTAATAACTGTGCAGGTCAGGTTGCGCGTCAAACATACCAAGTTGCGGGGCTAACTGCTGATAGTAGCCATCCAATTGCGCCATGTACGGCTGAACTTTGCCTATATATTGTAGTTCAAACACATTGTTAAGATAGCGAAACTTAGTCGTGTCTCGCTGTTGACCGCAGATGATGTTGTCATCAAAAGCTGAGAGCTGTTTAGTAATGGTATTAAGTTCGGCTGAAGCACGCGCGAGCGAGTAATACAAATTTCCCAGTGTCGAACTCTTCTCTACTATCTCTTGAACCTCTGTGGTTTTGCCTGAAACGAGCGGCGTGTTTAACGCTTTGTTGATATGCTTTAGGGCATCGCTTGCCTGTCGCACCTGATCACCGATATCAGCAAGTAACCACTGACTACCACGCATTTGGGATTGCATTGCCTCACTGGTATAGATGAGATTCCACTTGTGTAGCGGAAATTGCGCGAGTTTCTGTTGTTCGACATCTTTCAGTAGTTCAACGATGTTGGTGTCTAAGTCATTAACTGATAGACATTGATCGATACCTTTAATGAGGGCCACTTGGTAATCGTAATTGCGAAACTCGTCCGTCACTTTTCCAAGTATTGAGTTTTTTTCTGCGATTAGATTGAACAAGCCACATTGTCGAAGCTGATAGCTGTCGATCAATCCGATGGAGAGAGTGGGGACATCAATAAACAGCTCTCGCTTTCTCGGTAAGCTCTCAAATGCCCATTCTTCTTTCAATCTATCGGCACCTTGTACTCTGGCTATCTTAGTGTGATAGTCGTCGAAGAGGTCGCCGGGGCTTTCACTGAAACACCCAGAAATGACCACCACAAGAAAACATAATGTTAGGCGTGTTAGTAAGTTTGAGAGAAAGCGACCATTCATAAAATGACTACCAATCGATTTCACTGCCATCGAAATTAAAGAAGTGACCACT
>NZ_JBNGCJ010000515.1:0-2054 GCF_049974785.1 Vibrio genomosp. F10 str. 9ZD137 | reverse complement strand
GTCCAACCCGCTGCTGCGCCGTAGTTGAGTGGCAGCCCTTTTTCTGCTTGACCTGCATACCAATCACTAATCGGTAATACACCAGATTCTAGCTCAAGCATGGTCGTCACGCCTTGCATTGCTTGCATGCGGTAATCACCAATGTTTTGCCCGTGGGCATGAACGTCGATGAATCCGGGTGCAACGACTTTTCCTGTGGCATCGATCGTTTTTTCACCGGTAATTACGTCGGTGGTAATGGCTGTGATTTTGTTGTCTTTAATCCCAACGTTAGCCACTGAATCGAAGTTTGTCTCTGGGTCAATGACTCGACCATTTAGAATAACGACGTCGTAATTTGCCGCGATAACCAAGGGTGATAAGAGCCCTAAACTCAGTATCGATGCTTTTTTTATAAATGAAGGTAATGTTGCCATTTTTACTCTGTTCCTATTGTCTATTGTGCCCAGCGTTGGGGGCATTAAATTGAAGTTCGGTAAAAGGTGGTGCGTCTTAAGTTGATGTAAATATAGTCGATAATACGGGAAGGGTGTAGGTCAGTTACCGCCACAACGGGTGAGGCTCACTTGATGGTAGGACGCGTCTATAGGAGATAGGCATAACAATAGAGAACAAAAGAGTAGAAAGAAGGGGAGTGTGTCGGGGGAGTCGCTGAGCGCAAATATGGTCACTCAGCGAGACGACGAGGCATAAATTGAAATGGCCTCTGGAATTATTGATATTGTCAGGAATGACAACGTTCTCGATATTTGGCTGCTGTTACTTGTTCCCATCGTTTAAATGCACGATTGAAATTGGCAATATCGGTGTAACCGCATGAAAAGGCGATATCTGAAATTGACCGATCGGTATCTTGTGCTAAGAGTGTAATGGCATGATTGTGTCTGATCTGATCTTTTATTTCGGTGAATTTAACGTTTTGTTTATCTAAGTAGCGTTGAATGGTACGTGTGCTCATGTTGATTAACGTCGAGAACCAACGAATTGAAAATTGCGGCAGTAGGGCGTAACTGCTGATAATTTTAGTGAGGTCTAATGTATGGTTCGTTTCGGTTTTGATGCTGGTTCGGTAAACAAAATTGTCTGGCAGCGCAATGGCACCAAAATGCTTATTTGTGTAGATGTTAGATTGACATTTAACATACGACTTAAACGTTTTTTGGTTGGTGACACTGTTGTTGTTCATCCAAAGAATATCAGGTACCCAGTCTGGTTCAATGAAAGACTGAAGCAGCCTAATCATGCTAAGAGTGCGGTATTGCTCGACATGGAATTGCCCTGCGGTACTTGGTGGAAAGTTGCCTCGATGGCATAAGAAATAGCGGCCTTCAATATTTTCTACCCACACCACGACATGGTTGCTAAGCGTTTGAAATGCGGGCATTAGAGCCGATAGGAAAGCACTTAGATTGTCACTATTTTTAACCGCATGGGCAATACTATGCGGCAGGCTTTCTAACGTAAGTTGCTTTGCAACGTTAAAGCCTAAGTTCTCATCATAGGATTTTGCCATCATACTGATGAAACTCATGAGAGTTTTTGTGACCAAATGGTGAGTGGAGTCTGGTGTGAGTTGGGGCATTTGTGATTGTGCAGCAATGGCAGACCAGTCCCATCCTTTCTTTTCAAAATAACGGATGAACGGTGCTAGGTTATTGTACGAGCTGATCGAAAACTCGATAGTATTTGATGGGCTGGTTATGGTACTAGCGTTACCCTTTTGGGCTGGCACAACTGTATTTTTAGAAGCACCGTTGTTTTTAGAAGAGCCGCTGTTTTTAGAAGAACTGTTGGGTACTTTCATTTTTCTATAAATCATCTCATCTGTGAATTGATTCTTCCTTGAAAACTATTTTTTAACCACTCTATTTATTGGCTAGTGGTTTTAAGCATTGCTCAGAATACGAGAGTGCAGTCGCGCTTGCTAGGTCATTTCATGACAATGAAGGGCGTGTTTTTAAGTTGTCCATTGCGTACGGTACTGTTTTGTTTGTTGACTCTTCGACAGTTATTCTGCGTTGAAATACATGCTGGACTGGACTGGACTGGACTGG
>NZ_JBNGCJ010000514.1:0-4508 GCF_049974785.1 Vibrio genomosp. F10 str. 9ZD137 | reverse complement strand
CGCTCTTCCGATCTAATCTGTTTTCTATCGAAAAGCAGTTGACCAACCTGTTTGCTGAGCGATTGATGTGAGTCCATGACTTAAAACCTCTTTATGCCTTTGCGCTTGAATTTGTGCCTTTTCGCATGAAAAGGATTCACGTATCCTAAGCCGCAATAGAAAAAAACGAAAGACCAGAACAGTGAAAGCCGATCAAACACATACTCCTATGATGAAACAATATCTCGGATTGAAAGCTGAGAACCCAGACATACTGCTGTTCTATCGTATGGGGGATTTCTACGAGCTATTTTATGACGATGCCAAACGTGCCTCGCAACTACTGGATATCTCGTTAACCAAGCGAGGTGCATCAGCAGGTGAACCTATCCCTATGGCGGGCGTCCCTTACCACGCGGTTGAAGGTTACTTAGCAAAACTGGTTCAACTTGGCGAGTCGGTGGCTATTTGTGAGCAAGTTGGCGACCCTGCCACCAGTAAAGGCCCCGTTGAACGCAAAGTGGTGCGAATTGTGACACCAGGAACCGTCACCGACGAAGCACTGCTGTCTGAGCGTGTTGATAACTTAATTGCAGCGATTTATCACCATAGTGGTAAATTTGGCTACGCAACACTCGATATGACCTCAGGTCGATTCCAACTTATCGAACCTGAAAGTGAAGAAGCGATGGCGGCGGAACTTCAGAGAACATCGCCAAGAGAACTGCTTTTTCCTGAAGATTTCGAACCAGTTCACCTCATGATCAATCGAAACGGGAATCGCCGTCGTCCGGTATGGGAGTTTGAACTCGATACCGCTAAACAACAATTGAATCAGCAATTTGGTACCCGTGATCTCATTGGTTTTGGGGTTGAAAACGCAAAGCTGGGGCTATGTGCCGCTGGCTGTTTGATTCAATATGTCAAAGATACTCAACGCACGACGCTTCCGCATATTCGTTCGTTGACTTTTGATCGCCAAGATCACTCGGTTATTTTGGATGCCACCACAAGACGTAACCTGGAGATCACTCAGAATTTATCCGGTGGTTTCGACAATACTCTCGCTGAAGTACTCGATCACAGCTCAACCGCTATGGGTAGCCGGATGCTGAAACGTTGGCTGCATCAGCCAATGCGTTGTATTGATACGCTTAACCAACGCCTTGATGCCATTGGAGAGCTCAAGGAACTTGGATTGTTCTGTGAGCTTCAACCGACATTAAAACAGATTGGTGATATTGAACGTATCCTCGCTCGCCTGGCACTGCGATCCGCTCGCCCAAGAGACATGGCTCGGTTACGTATAGCGCTGCAACAGTTACCCGAATTACACGCCTGTTTATCGGAGTTAAAGCAGCCTTACCTTGTTAAGCTAACCAATTATGCCGCGCCGTTTGCTGAGGTTTGTGAACTGCTTGAACGTGCAGTAAAGGAAAATCCACCGGTTATTATTCGAGATGGCGGGGTCATTGCTTCTGGATACAGTGCGGAACTCGATGAATGGCGAGACCTGGCTGAAGGTGCTACAGAGTTTTTAAACAAACTTGAAGCAGAAGAGCGGGAACGTCATGGTATTGATACCTTAAAAGTTGGCTTTAATAATGTGCACGGTTTCTTCATACAAGTCAGTCGAGGACAAAGCCACTTAGTACCCCCTCATTATGTTCGTCGTCAAACACTAAAAAATGCTGAACGCTATATTATACCTGAGTTAAAGGAACATGAAGACAAAGTACTGAGTTCTAAATCGAAAGCCTTAGCCATCGAAAAGCAATTGTGGGAAGCGTTGTTCGATTTGCTTCTTCCTCATTTAGAACGCTTACAAAATATCGCATCGGCGGTTTCTCAGATTGATGTGCTTCAGAATCTAGCAGAACGTGCCGAGAGTTTAGATTACTGCCGTCCAGAGATGAGCAGCGATATTGGTATCCATATTCAATCAGGTCGACACCCTGTCGTAGAAAAAGTCATGGACACCCCCTTTATTGCCAACCCCATCGTTCTGAGCAGTGACCGTAAAATGCTGATCATTACAGGGCCCAACATGGGGGGTAAATCGACCTACATGCGCCAAACTGCTTTAATTGCGTTGATGGCCCATATTGGTAGCTATGTGCCCGCTCAGTCAGCAAAGATCGGCTCAATTGACCGTATTTTCACGCGAATAGGCGCGTCGGATGATTTAGCATCTGGGCGTTCGACTTTCATGGTTGAAATGACCGAAACCGCGAACATCTTGCACAATGCGACACCAAACAGCCTAGTATTGATGGATGAAATTGGTCGTGGAACCAGTACTTATGATGGTTTGTCATTAGCTTGGGCAAGTGCCGAGTGGTTAGCGTCTAAAATCGGCGCCTTGACTCTATTTGCCACGCACTATTTTGAGTTAACAGAGCTTCCAAACCAACTGCCTAATCTCGCGAATGTCCATTTAGACGCCGTCGAGCATGGAGATAGCATTGCCTTTATGCATGCCGTGCAAGAGGGAGCGGCGAATAAATCATACGGCCTTGCGGTTGCTGGCCTAGCTGGCGTGCCAAAAACGGTGATTAAAAACGCTCGCGCCAAGTTATCTCAACTGGAGCAGCTAGGAAATAATTCAGAGCCTAGCAAGGGAACCTCTGTGGATATTGCGAATCAATTAAGCTTAATTCCAGAGCCAAGCGAGGTAGAAGCCGCACTGGCCGGAATCGACCCTGATGACCTCACGCCTAGGCAGGCACTAGAAGCCTTGTATCGACTCAAGAAAATGATCTAGTCGACAGGCAATAAAAAAGGTACATGCTTTAAACCAATAAAGCTGTACCTTTTTCTCTGTCACGTCACTTTCTATTAAATAAGGTTCTCTTATTTCAGAAACGGTAATGTGTTATTCATTTTCTACGCTGAATAGATTTTCCATGTTAAGCCCTTGCTTAATCAATACTTCACGTAATCGACGTAGGCCTTCTACTTGTATCTGACGAACTCTTTCACGAGTCAGGTTTATTTCGCGTCCGACTTCTTCCAACGTTGATGGCTCATAACCTAGAAGGCCAAATCGGCGCGCAAGCACTTCTTTTTGCTTAGGGTTTAGCTCATCAAGCCAATTGACTAAGGAAGCCTTTATATCATTATCTTGAGTTGAAACTTCTGGATCAGAATTATGAATATCAGGAATAATGTCCAGCAATGCTTTTTCGCCATCACCACCAATAGGGGTATCGACGGAACTCACGCGTTCATTTAGGCGCAGCATTTTGCTGACATCTTCTACAGGTTTATCAAGCTTTGAAGCAATCTCTTCTGCGGTCGGTTCGTGGTCTAGCTTTTGAGACAACTCTCTCGCTGTGCGCAGATAAATATTCAGTTCTTTGACGACATGGATAGGTAAACGAATAGTTCGAGTCTGATTCATCAAAGCGCGTTCTATTGTTTGTCGGATCCACCAGGTGGCATAGGTTGAAAAGCGGAAACCTCTTTCAGGGTCAAATTTTTCGACCGCACGAATCAATCCAAGGTTACCTTCTTCAATTAAATCGAGCAATGCTAGGCCGCGATTGCTGTATCGGCGAGATATTTTCACGACAAGACGTAGATTACTTTCGATCATGCGCTTACGTGCTGCTTCATCGCCTCGGAGTGCTCGGCGAGCAAAAAGGACTTCTTCTTCTGCGGTGAGTAGTGGAGAAAAACCGATTTCACCCAAATAAAGTTGTGTCGCATCTAAGCTTTTACTCGAAACTTCAACTTCTTCAGTGGCTGCGGTCTTCGCTTTCGCTGTTGTTTTAGCTTTGGCTGTTGTTTTGGTTTTGGCGGGTTGTTTTTTAGATTTACCGATTTCCTTCGCGGTTGCCTCTAAATCCAACTCATCCATTTTTACTGCTGCATTGCTGATACCCATAGCGCCTCCCCCTGGCGAGCTAGCAAGACATTACTACTTCTTAATGTCGCTAAATTACCCATAAAGTAAAATTACGGTAAGTAGCGATTTGGATTCACCGACTTACCTTGGTAGCGAATTTCAAAATGTAATCGAACGCTGCTGGTCCCTGAACTGCCCATTGTTGCTATTTTTTGACCTGCTTTTACACTCTGTCCTTCTTGTACAAGCAACCGATCATTGTGAGCATATGCACTGAGGTAATTATCATTATGTTTTACAATCACTAGATTGCCGTAACCCCGTAATGCATTGCCTGAATAAACAACGGTTCCTCCTGCTGTTGAAACGATAGCTTGACCACGCTGTCCTGCGATATCAATGCCTTTATTCCCTTGTTCTCCAGCAGAAAACTTTTTAATGATTCTCCCTTTGGTTGGCCATATCCAGCTGTTAACTTTTTCACTTTTTGTCTTTGTTGTGTTCGCTACTTTGTTAACACTTTGTTGCCCTGTAGATTTAACATACTCCTTTGATTTTGATTGTTCAACCTTCTTTGGGGGATCTTTTTGTACTACTTTAGTCTTTGCTGAAGTATTTGTTTGGTTAGAGTTTTTGCTCGCTTTATCAACACTTGCAACCGTTGCGGCTCCCGCCCCTG
>NZ_JBNGCJ010000513.1:0-7676 GCF_049974785.1 Vibrio genomosp. F10 str. 9ZD137 | reverse complement strand
GACCCGCTCTTCCGATCTAGTACTGCGGATACAACGGAAGGACAAGGATGTCATCCACGCCTCGTTCTTGAAGAGATTCTATGCCCGACTTTAAACTCGGGTTGCCATAGGTCATACCAAGTTCGACCGGGATACCTATCGCGGCCTCTAAGCGTTCTTTTTGTCTGCAAGAATGCACCATCAAAGGCGAGCCTTCTTCCATCCATACCGATTGATACAATTTAGCGACTTTAGGTACACGGACAGGAAGAATAATGCCATGCAACAAAGGGCACCATAACCAGCGGGTCATATCAACCACACGGTGATCATGTAAAAACTCAGATAAAAATGCCTTCACTGCTTTTGGCGTAGCGGCATCCGGTGTCCCTAAATTCACGAGCAAAATGCCCTGTTTTGTATTTTCCATAACCCAGCTTATCGTTAATGTGTGTCTGCTTGTTTACGCTTATCGCTCCAATACGGATCAAAAAAAGCGACCTTATAAAGGTCGCTTCACTATATCAAATAACTTGTCAATTAAGACAGTGCTTTTGCCAGCTCTGCACTCACTTCAGCCACTTGCTTAGTGCCGTCAAATTTCAGGTACTGAGTGTTGCCTGCTTGTGCTTCTTTACCGTAGTACTCGATAAGTGGCGCAGTTTGCTCGTGGTATACGCCTAAACGTGCACGAACTGTCTCTTCTTTATCATCATCACGCACAACAAGGTCTTCACCGGTAATGTCATCTTTACCTTCCACTTTTGGCGGATTATAAATTGCGTGATAAGTACGACCAGAAGCAAGGTGAGCGCGACGGCCAGCCATGCGCTCAACAATTACGCCGTCAGCCACATCAAATTCAATCACATAATCAACATTAACGCCCATTTCTTTCAAGCCGTCAGCCTGAGGAATGGTACGAGGGAAGCCGTCTAGCAAAAAGCCTTTTGCACAATCATCTTCAGCAATACGCTCTTTGATTAAACCTAAGATGATCTCATCAGAAACAAGTTGTCCAGCATCGATTACTGATTTCGCTTGCTTGCCCATTTCAGTGCCCGCTTTAATTGCAGCACGCAGCATGTCACCCGTTGAGATTTGTGGAATACCATACTTTTCCATGATGAATTGAGCTTGTGTGCCTTTACCTGCACCTGGAGCACCTAGAAGGATGATGCGCATGTTTGTTCCTCTTTAGAAATAAATGATTTATACCGAAGCTCACAGTGTCACTAAATCGGTTAACCGTTTAGCGCAGTCGCAACGATAAGTTTCGGTATAAGGTTTTAAAACAGTGTTGTTTAGATGAGTATCCGTGCATATAACCGATTACTCAGTCGAGCATATTAACATATTTTTTTACGTTCGGACTGAATTACGACTAAAGAATGGCTCAGCACGATAACGTTTACGTCCTTAATAAACAAAAGTTAGGTCTTTTCGACGATTCTAAGGACAATTAGTAAAAAAGCTCGCCAAAGCGAGCTTTTTTACTACATTTGGTATTAAACCTTAGTCAAAAGCTTGTTGATCGCACCGACAAACTGAGATGGATCTTCCATTGAGCCTTTTTCCGCAAGCATTGCTTGACCTAGCAACACTTCAACCCATCCACCAAACGCTTGCTCATCGACTTCATCAGCCATGCGCTTAACAAGATCGTGTTGAGGGTTCAGTTCAAAGATGTATTTAACTTGAGGCGCTTCTTGGCCTGCCGCTTCGAGAAGCTTAGCCATCTGAGTACCCATTTCAAAATCATCCGTCACAACAACGGCAGGCGTACTATCGAGCTTAAACGTTGTGCGGACTTCTTTAACACGATCGCCAAGGTAAGCTTGAGTGCGCTCAACAACCGACTTAAACTCTTCTTCCGTCTCTTTTTGTTGCTCTTTCTCTGCTTCATCTTCAAATTTGCTCAGATCAAGACCTGCTTTCGTAATTGACTGGAACTGCTTACCATCAAATTCCGTTAAGTAGTTCATCAACCACTCATCAATGCGATCCGACATAAGAATAACCTCAATGCCTTTCGCTTTAAATTGCTCAAGGTGAGGACTGTTCTTTGCCGCTACATAGCTATCAGCCGTTAGGTAGTAGATCTTATCTTGTTCTTCTTTCATGCGCTCAACATACGCCGCAAGACCAATCGTTTGATCGGAAGAATCCACTTCTGTTGAAGCAAAACGCAATAAGCCTGCAATTTTCTCTTTGTTGGCTGAATCTTCTGCTGGGCCTTCTTTTAGAACCAAACCAAACTCTTTCCAGAAGCTTTGGTATTTTTCTTCGTCATTCTTAGCCAGACGCTCTAGCATTGTTAAAACCCGCTTGGTACAAGCATTACGCAGTGATTGAGTCACTTTGTTGTCTTGTAGAATTTCACGCGAGACATTCAACGGTAGATCATTCGAATCAATCAAGCCACGAGTAAAGCGCAAATAAGATGGCATGAACTGCTCTGCGTCATCCATAATAAAGACACGTTGAACGTAGAGCTTCAGACCTGATTTATGGTCTCTGTTCATCATATCCCAAGGGGCTTTAGCCGGGATATATAACAAGCTAGTATAGTCGTTTTTACCTTCTACTTTGTTGTGGCTCCACAGCAAGGAATCGGCAAAGTCGTGCGACACATGCTTGTAAAACTCTTGGTACTCTTCATCAGAAATATCCGATTTACTGCGAGTCCACAGTGCCTGAGCTTTATTGATTTGCTCCCACTTCGTTTCTTCGGTTTCCTTGCCTTCTTCATCTTTAACCACAGTTAAGATAGAAACCGGGATTCCGATATGGTCAGAGTACTTGCTGATGACATCACGTAAACGCCATTCTGAAAGAAACTCTTTACCTTCATCACGCATATGTAAAACAATATCCGTGCCGCGAGTCTCTTTAGTAATATCTTCAATGGTGTAATCACCTTCGCCAGCAGAGTGCCATTGAACGGCTTGATCAGAGTCAAGACCAGCACGACGAGTACGAACAGTGACCGCGTCTGCCACGATGAAAGCTGAGTAAAAACCAACACCAAATTGACCAATTAACTGTGAGTCTTTTGTTTGGTCTTCTGAAAGCTTCGAGAAGAAATCAGCGGTGCCTGATTTGGCAATAGTCCCCAAATGCTCAATGACATCGTCACGAGTCATACCGATACCATTATCAGAAATCGTCAATGTGTTCGCTGCTACATCAAAGGATAACTTAACCCCTAGTTCGGCGTCACCAGCGTACAGATTTGAATCTGATAGTGCTTGAAAGCGCAATTTGTCTGCAGCATCAGAGGCATTAGAGATAAGCTCTCTTAGAAAGATTTCTTTATTGGAATATAAAGAATGAATCATTAAGTGAAGTAGCTGTTTTACTTCAGACTGAAAGCCGCGTGTTTCTTTATTGCTTGTTAACGTCTCGCTCATATTAGCTCCGTGACTCTTATCATTTATGTACAACCCACTAAGGGGCAATTGATAGTTAACATGAGGATGACAATTGTAAATTCAAGGTCAAAAACCATAAAAACACTGTTTTTTTTATCATTTTTGTTTATCCTACTGTCGAAACTTATCAAAGAAACTAAAATCATAACTTTGATGTTTCAGTCATTGACATTCAAACTCACTGTTTGCCCCTAATAACTTGTCTAATTAAGAAGAGTCCAATGAGCAATATAGGCACAAAGTTTATCCTTGCAGACCGATTTACTTTTGACCCAAATAACAACTCATTAGTAGATAACGAGAGCGATACTGACCTAGTGCGTTTAGGCAGTAATGAAAGCCGTATTCTATTACTGCTGTGCGAACGCCCAAATGAAGTGATTACTCGCCATGAATTGCATGAATTTGTTTGGCGAGATCAAGGCTTTGAGGTAGATGATTCGAGTCTCACTCAAGCGATCTCTACGCTAAGAAAAATGTTGAAGGACTCAACAAAATCACCGCTATTCGTAAAAACCGTCCCTAAGCGCGGTTATCAACTGATCTGCTCCGTGAAAGCAACCACAGTACTTGCTTCATCAAAAGAAGTGACGTCATTTAACATTGAAGAAAAACCAATGTCAGAACCTGATGTTTCAGAGTCATCGATTGCAGAATCAAAACAGGTTCCTAATGCCAATGAAAATACAGTCAGTGCGCTCGGTGTAGAACCTAACGTCAAACTCACTACACCTTCAAAGTTGATTCCTAAATTACTGCTTCTATTGGCGATGGCTCTGCCATTGATGGTGGTGCTTTTCACGACACCAAGTGAGTCTAAATTTAGAGAATTAGCGGTTTATCAAGATGTCCCGGTGATAACGCCATTCAATCATCCAGACCTTTCACAATGGCTTCCATCACTGGAACTATGTGTAAACAGCTACTTAAACCAACATAAAGACGAGTTAACCCCCATTAAAGTTATTGCTACGGGTGGTCAAAATGAGCAAGTGATACTCAATTACATTCACACTGTTGAGCAGTCTAGCAACAACAAAACCGTTCGTATTGTTTGGAAAAACCCTGATATTAACAAGGTGTGTTTATAATGAATAAGATCATGACTCAGAAAATCACGACTATTATTCTCGCAATATCTGCTTTGTTTAGCGCTTGGTTATATTGGGGAAGTGACCTCAAAGTTGAGCAAGTCCTTACTTCGCACGAGTGGCAGTCTCGATTAATCACAGAGGTATCTCATATCGCCGGTGATTCCGTTGGCCCATTACGCCGAGCTGAAGTCAATTCCAATGTAAAATACCTACCAAACGGGACTTACATCCGAGTGTCACTGGTACGCTTGATCGTTGAAGAAAGTGATAGCATCGTCATGATCAATATCTCAGAAACCGGTGAATGGGATATCAGTGACAATTACCTTTTAGTATCACCAAAGGAATTTAAGGATGTCTCTTCAGCGCAAACCAAAGACTTTACTGAAGAGCAATTGAAGCTGATTACACAACTGTTCAAGATGGAAGCGAGACAAAGCCGCCGTATTGATATTGTCAATAAACAGACACTGTTGCTGACCAGTTTGAATCATGGTTCAACCGTTCTTTTTACTAACTAGTTCCTTGTTACTGTTGTGCTGATTAGGGAGACTTCTGTCTCCCTTTTTTTGTTTTGCCATCGTTCTGATTACAAAAAATAGTATTAACGTTGATATTTTTAATCTTGATAGTGTGAAAGAATCTCTCCATCAAAGCTCACGACTTGAAGTACTCCGTCACTTAAGCGGCCAAAGCTTGCTGGGTAACCATCTCGAGGGAAAGTTGCCGAGCCCGGGTTAAATACAACGATATCTCCGTGTTTTTCAGCAACAGGAATATGTGTATGCCCATGAACAAGAACGTCATTTTCTTTTAAGGGTGGGCGTTTATTCGAATTATAAAGATGTCCATGCGTAATGAACATTCTCTGCCCAGACTCCATTAAGACCCACGTGTAGTCTGTCATCATTGGAAAGTCCAATAGCATTTGATCAACTTCACTATCACAATTGCCTCTAACCGAAATTATCGAATCTGCATACTGATTTAATAACACAGCCACCTCTGAAGGCGCGTAACCCTCCGGTACTGGGTTTCTAGGGCCATGATTTAGCGTATCCCCGAGTAAAATCAAAGTGGTAGCACCTGACTGTTCAAATTGTTCAAGTACTCGTTTCGTTGCTGGCAAGCTTCCGTGTAAGTCGGAGGCAAAAAATAATTCCACAGAAAATACTCCTGATTAATGACCAGCGATATTCTAGAACCTATTTTCTCGCTCGTCATCAATAGCCATGCCATTAAACACAATATTATTGTAGCTAACCATACCAATCACTTCTCCGTTCTCGATAACTGGCGCTCGACTTATTTTAAAACGCTCAAACAGACGTGCGCAGTATTTCACATTCATATTTGGTGCGACCGAGAGAGCTGGCTTAGTCATAATCTCGTAGACGTTTGTTCTCATCGGAGAGCGATTTTTAGCCAGGACTTTTTTCGCGATGTCATTCATCAGTATGATGCCAAACTCATCTTCTTCGTTTCGCTTGTTTACAATAAGAGCCTTCACATTATGCTGGCGTGCAAGTGCTATCGCTTCATTGACCGTGGTTAACCCATCAACCATGACATAAGTATTCGCCATGACATCTCGCACTTGTATTATTTCATGTGTCTTCATAGTTTATCCTCAACCACCTTCGTTAACGTTTCAACCTGATGAGCAACACCAACGGCATCTTCCACATCGATCTGCACAGCAATACCTTGACCTGACTCTAAATCAAACTCCCCGACGTCACTGATCGTTTCTAAAATATGCCGAGACAAGTGCTCCTCAACAACGAAAAGCAACACATCTTTTTGAACTTCTAAAGTCAAACCAAAGAAGGTTTTTTTCTTATTAAGCCCCTCACCACGAGCATTATTAATCACGGTGGCACCTGTTGCACCCGCTTCTCTAGCGGCATCCAGAACGATGTCTACTTTACTGTCTTCAACAAATGCCAATATGAGTTTAAAGCGCATTAGACTTCTCCTTTAATGCTTTTTTTTGTTCAATATTTGTGTAATTTGCGCATAAGCCATGACCGAAATAATCGGAAACAAGCTTGCAAAGGCAATCAGCCCAAAACCATCAATCACAGGATTTCGACCTGGGACCGTGGAAGCCAGCCCGAGCCCCAGAGCCGCAACTAATGGAACGGTAACGGTTGATGTCGTGACGCCCCCTGAATCGTACGCTAACGGGACAATCAACTTAGGGGCAAAAAAAGTTTGAATAACAACGACGATGTAACCGCCAATGATGTAGTAATGGATGGGATCCCCAACCACAATTCTGTAGCTTCCCAGAGCAATGCCGAATGCTACGCCAATGGCAACGGCAATTCTCAAACCGTTGACACTGATGCTCCCACCGGAGACTTGGTTCGCCTTAATAGCCACGGCAATTAATGATGGCTCAGCAATGGTCGTACTAAACCCAATAAGAAACGCAAACAAATACACCCAATAATAATCAATCCAAGAAAGATGAAGACCAATGCTTAAGCGCACTTCATTTAGAAACTTGGGGGCTGTGAGTTGCTGAGCCATGGTTTCTCCCAATGGAAACAATGCCAAATCGAGCCCTATCAGAAAAAGAGAGAGCCCGAGCAAGACATAAAAGAAGCCAAGTAAGACGTGAGGCAGATTATTGATTGGGCGTCGTAATACAGCCACTTGAAAGCCAAACAGGATCGTAACAATCGGAATCACATTCACAATCGTATCAAGGAAAATACGGAAGAAATGATCAATAGTTATCATCCAATCACCATTCCATAAACCATGACAAACATCATGGGCAGTAGAGAGGCAAACGCAATCAACCCAAATCCATCGATCATTGGGTTTCTTCCTTTAATCGCAGAGGCTAACCCCACGCCTAAAGCGGTCACCAAAGGGACGGTAATCGTTGATGTGGTGACACCACCAGAATCATAAGCAATACCAATAATATGATCAGGGGCAAACCCAGTAAGTATAACGACCCCGATATACCCACCGATGATCATATACTGTATTGGCCACCCTTTTAAAATTCGTAACACCCCCACTAATATGGCGACCCCTACAGACAAAGCAACGGTATAGCGAAGCCCATTTGCGTAAGAGTCGATCTCTTCAATGGTACTGGCTATGATGCCACCTTCTGCTGCGACCTCGGCTGCTTCATTGGCAACTG
>NZ_JBNGCJ010000512.1:0-3840 GCF_049974785.1 Vibrio genomosp. F10 str. 9ZD137 | reverse complement strand
GCGTTGTATTGTCCGCCGTTAGAGCCATGGCTGGTAAGCTTGGACGCTCAGTTTCAAAGCGATTTAAAAGGCAAGAGACGAATTGCTGGGCATTTGATGAGGAACCACCATTACCACAGCAAAGAATCTTGTTGCCGTTGAGTAGGCTAGCAACCATTGCTTGTGCAGCATGAGTAATTGCATCCGGAAGTGCTTCGGCTGCGGCAATTTGAATTTGAATGCTTTCAGTGAAGCTATCTTTAATGCTATCGAGCATCGGTTATCCTTGGGTGATTGCGTTTTTAATCCATTCGATCTGCTTACCTTGCTGGTGAATAGCAATAACATCAAAACGGAGATCGGTTTGCTCAACAGAGCGATTTGTTTTTAAAAGCCAATAATGGGCTGTTTTGAGTAATTTGGCGACTTTGCTCGGAGAAACGGTTTCAGCTGCGTGACCGTAGCGTTTATTTTCACGGTAGCGAACTTCAACAAAAACGATGGTAGTACCGTCTTTCATAATGAGATCGATTTCCCCGCAGCGAGCGGTGAAGTTTCTCTCAATAACCATGAGACCGCAACCTTCTAGATGATTTTTAGCGACAGTCTCATAGTGTTGACCTTTGTCTCTGCGGCTAAAGAGCCCCATGCTCAGCCCAGCTAATTTCTCTTTGCACAATGCAATTTTCATCGATACGCAGAAGGCCTGTTTGGCCTTGGTAGCTATGATCTGGCATGATCTTCATTTGCGGTAATTGATCCATCATATGATAAGCATCAATGCCAAGCGCTTGAAGGCGGCGTTCAGAGTTTGAATCTTTTTCCCATAGCTGTTCCATTTGAGCCATTAAAGGCGTGTCTTTTTGAAGCAACAGCGGTATATCACTGTAGGTGATACCCGTCAGATCTTCATACTGCTTATTGCCACTGTTACTACGAGAGTTGGAAAACAATTTTGGTGGCTTTGTATCTGGATTAATCGCAACTTCAATAAATGGCTTAATCAATGTCAATTCAGGCCCGCTAGCGACAATATAGACCGCATCGATATCGCGACGGCTGCGAGGTTGGCTTTCTAAAGGTATCGCCAGTAGCCCCTCAATCTGAGCAATATGCTGTTGGCTATCTTGCAATCCAAACACCGAGTTAATGTTACGTTGAAGCTGGCGCTTGTCACCAAACAGGTTAACAGCCACCTTGTTATCATTAAGCTTTTCCCATTCTGCAGTAAACGCTTCGCTAACTCGTTGACCAAGCTTGCCTTGTGGCGCTAAAACTAATGGGTATTGATAACCTTGTTGGTGTAAGTATTTTGCTGCTTGAGCGACTTCTTGCTCCGGAGAAAGAGCGATGTAGCAGGTGCCTGTTCCTATTTCCAAGTTATCGGGAATATTGAGCGCTAAGGTTGGAATGTGCTGGCTTAGATTGGTTTGAATTTCTTCCAGTTGCTCTACATTATCTTTTGTTAAAGGCCCAACAATAAAATCGATACGCTTCTCAACTAATATGGCTTCAAGTTCAGTTCGTCCGGTTTTATTGGTGTCGACGATAGTGAGGGTCGCTTGTTCATCACGATTTTCGTCATTCATCATCGCCATGATAAAGCCGTCACGGATTAACTGAGCTTGTTTTGAAAACTTACCCGAAAGAGGAAGTAAGATGGCCGTATTTTTTGGCTTGGTTATTTCTAAATCCAATACGTCTTGAATCGCTTGTGGAGTATACATCACGGCTGGGTGTGTTGGGTTCTCTTCAAACCATTTCTCAAGACTGTTTTTAAGCATTGGGATGCTGTTCGCGAGCGTCTTCATATAAACGCTCAGCTGAACCCAACCGTCAATGATCTCTTCACTTTCTGAAGCGCTTAAAAGCGCCATCTGATCCGATTGATAACGTTCAAGGTTGGTCCAGATTAAGTTGGCTGTTTGCTGCTGTTCAACCTCATCTTGGTAGGCACTGAGGTAGACAAGCTCTTTACTGGCTTCAAAAAATCTTGCTTGATTGGTGTATAAGTCTGCTCTGAGTTGGTAGTAGTCAACCCATTGCTGGTCTGGTAACGACCATTGCTTTTGAAAGTTGAGTTGTGACAATGCCTGTTGATATTCACCAACACTGTTAAGCAGCTCAGCGCGTGACAGTTGCCATTCCGACTGTTGCAGCTCATCCAGGGGAAGCTTAACGATTCTCTTTGATAGACGGTTAGCCAGATCGATATCGTTACTTTCAATCGCGGCTTTAAACGCCATGATTAACCAGTCTCTTTGAATCGAACCTTGTGCACTGTCTGCCTGCATTAAATAGCTCTCAGCCGATTGCGCAGGATCTTGCAAAATATCAACATAGGTCGGTGCTGAAGGTGTAGATGAACACGCACTCAACACGATTGCGAGTGCAACAGGTGTGAGCAAGCGTGGTACACTGATTCTCTTATGGTTCTTCATAGCCATGCATTCTTATACTTGTAAGTGTAAAATTATCTCTATATTAATCGTTGAAGTGATGGTAAACAAATGACAGACAACAAAACATTGCCAGCAGAGATCCCAACTCTCTATATTGTTCCGACTCCAATAGGCAATTTGGGTGATATTACCCAGCGTGCCATCGATGTTTTATCAACCGTCGATGTAATTGCCGCTGAAGATACTCGCCATACGGGTCGATTACTCGCTCATTTCAACATTAAAACTAAGACCTTCCCGTTGCATGATCACAATGAACAGCAAAAAGCTCAAGTATTAGTTGATAGATTATGTGAAGGGCAGTCTATCGCATTAGTGTCTGATGCGGGTACGCCTTTAATTAGTGATCCAGGATACCACCTTGTGAATCAATGTCGTCAAGCAGGTGTAAGAGTTGTGCCTTTACCGGGGGCTTGTGCTGTTATTACCGCACTCAGCGCGTCAGGGCTTCCATCGGATCGCTTTAGCTTTGAAGGCTTCTTACCGCCAAAAAGCAAAGGCCGCAAAGATAAATTTTTGGAAATCGCGAAAGCAGAGCGCACCTGTATCTTTTACGAATCTCCTCACCGAATCTTAGATTCTCTTAGCGATATGCTTGATATTTTGGGGCCAAACCGAGAAGTGGTGCTGGCTCGTGAGATCACTAAAACTTTTGAAACCATTAAAAAGCTGCCTTTAGGTGAATTAATTGAATGGGTAAACAGCGATGAAAATCAGCGCCGTGGTGAAATGGTGCTGCTTATTCATGGCTTTAGAGACAATGCCGAAGAAACCATGCCAGACGAAGTCACCAGAACGTTGACCATTTTGACGAAAGAATTACCCCTTAAAAAAGCGGCGGCAATGACGGCTGAAATCTATAACTTAAAGAAAAATGCACTGTATAAATGGGGTTTAGAGCATTTAAGTTAACCTTCTTTTTGTAGTTGAATAGTAATCGATGTGGTTAAAGTGCAAGCAGGGCATGGTGTGTTTTTGTTAGAAAGCTTACAAAATGTTCATTTGATGACATCTTCCTAGACAGGCTTTACGCTTATCTATACAATTCGCCTCGGAGTTGACTGGGTAATCGCTGCTTCATTGATGTCCTTCGGGAGACTGATGGAGGGGAGGAACGTCCGGGCTCCATAGAGCAGGGTGCCAGGTAACGCCTGGGGAGCGTGAGCTCACGACAAGTGCAGCAGAGAGAAGACCGCCGATGGCCTCATTTCTTCGGAAGAGGCACAGGTAAGGCTGAAAGGGTGCGGTAAGAGCGCACCGTGCGTCTGGTAACAGTTCGTAGCAAGGTAAACTCCACCCGGAGCAAGATCAAATAGGCCCTCACATTGCGCTGCTCGCGTATGGGGGCGGGTAGATTGCTTGAGCCTGTGAGCGATTGCAGGCCTAGACGAATGGTTAC
>NZ_JBNGCJ010000511.1:0-2138 GCF_049974785.1 Vibrio genomosp. F10 str. 9ZD137 | reverse complement strand
CGGTTATGCCATTGTCGCTTATAACGATGGAATGCTTGCGCAAATGGTGGCGGCAACCGCAGATAAAAACGATGTGTTTGTTATCATCTCGGCGACGGGGTTTACACCTGTGTTGGTCGAAACCGCGCAGCTTGCTAAAAAATACGGTATGAAGGTAATAGCTATCACTCCCGTAAGCACACCACTGGCCAACAATGCCGATTTAATATTGCCGATTCAGCACGATGAGACGGATTTCATTTACAAGCCATCAGCATCGCGCTATGCAATGTTAGCGCTTGTGGATGTTATTTCATTGGAACTTGCAGTCGCACACAAGCGTCAATCAAGAGATAAATTAAGACGTCTAAAAATGGCGCTTGACTCTCACCGCGGTGGCAACGAACGGCAACCTCTAGGCGACTAGAAATCGGGGTAGCAAGTCACAGTAGCAAATCACAGTAACAAAATGGTTAGGCATAGAGTAAGAAAGTAAGAAAGGGGCTTCCAATAGTGTTCATCTTTCATTCATCTATTATTCGTTACAGTAGATGTGTTACTTAAGAGGTTAATATAATGAATAGATTGATAGTCACTACGCTTGCCTTGATTACTGGCTTTTTTACTCTGGTTTTTGCACTTGTCATGGCGATTCCTCTTGCCATTGTAGCTCTTATCACCGGTAAACGGCTTCAGAAGCAGATGCAAAATCAAATGAACGCCCACAGTGTAAACGAAAAACGCCGGACACCCTTCTCCGACGCTGGTGCTTTTCCACACACCAACACCATTGATGGCGAGTTTGAAGAAGTTAACCGATAGAGGCGATTTCTTCTTTTCGGTGTGAATCTGTTACCTGGTTTAGGACAACGTTGGCATCCTAAATCAGAAGCACCACATTTGCTCCAATTCCACTTTACTCCGTTTCACTCTCCGTTTTTGCCTATACTGTGAATATCTCTTCCATCTTCTTATAGGCGACCTGATGGCTGATCATAATATTGGACAAATACTCCAAGCGTTCAACAGTATCGAATCACAAATAAAAGAACAGAATAAAATGATCAAAGAGCTGGCATCGAAAGTCAGCTCCCTTGAGGCACAAAACAAAACAATGGCGCAATTGATACATCAACTTCAGAACTCATCACCGCAACCCCCGCTGTTTGACCATGATAGAAATGAGTTTCAAGTAAAAGTAATGCAAAGCCTGAGTGCTATCGAAAATAAGTCAAAAAAAGCCATAGAGTTAATTAAAGCCAACAGTGCAAGCACCAAAAAAAGGGCCTGGCCATAGCGGCTTAATGTCGCGTTAGCCCGCTCTCATTGATGCCCTCTCGCTCCTATTCTCTTTGAGTTTTTATCCCCCGGCCTCTATGTCTTAGCGCTCAAATATTTCGTTGCTCTAGCTAGACTCAAATGTTTAGTCTAAAAGATAAGTGAACATAAACATGTTTATGTTACTGTCTGCTAACTATTATATTAATAACAGATAGAACAACAAAGGGTAAAAATATGAGCAGTGGAAAAAGAGAAATTACATTGCGTTTTTTGGCTGAGCCTAGTGATGTCAACTTTGGTGGCAAGGTACACGGTGGCGCGGCGATGAAATGGATCGATTTAGCGGCTTACGCCTGCTCAGCGGCATGGAGTGGTAAATACTGCATTACCGCCTATGCGGGGGGCATTCGCTTTGTGGCACCTATCCATGTGGGTAATCTTGTAGAGGTCAGTGCAAAAGTGATCTATACCGGATCCAGTTCAATGCATATTGCTATTGATGTTCAAGCCAGTGACCCAAAAGAGATGAATAACCGACTGACAACACACTGTATCGTTATTATGGTTGCGGTCGATGAAAATGGTCATTCGACCAAAGTGCCTGAATGGGTACCTACGACAGAAGAAGACATTCATTTGCGAGATTCAGCCATTCGATTAATGAAAATGCGAAAAGAGATCGGTGCAGAAATGGAAGCGCACGTACAATACCTTAAGTAACCTTTACCTGCGCTAATTCAAAGAGAGATACCCAAAAGTCAAAACCGGTACCTAAAGTGCCCGTGCCAAAAATCGAAAGCCTAAGTCATGGTTCTATCATCATCGCTTAGGTTTTATACCAATCGTAGTAAATGACTGTTCACCCTAGCGGGTTAAAA
>NZ_JBNGCJ010000510.1:0-622 GCF_049974785.1 Vibrio genomosp. F10 str. 9ZD137 | reverse complement strand
ATATTTTCTCCAAGCACATAACGCTGCGTTAAGTGGTGAACAACGCCAACCACCAAACCTAAACCATTGTACCTTAAACACTTAACCTGACTGGAACTGAAACCGCCAAGCGTTGTGAATCCGTCTTAAACGCCTTGTTATGTGCCCGAATTCATTGTGTACTCTGGGTGTCCCGTATGTTCGTCCAGTTGCTCACTGACGACTGCAAAACCTTGAGACAAATAGAACTGATAACTAGCCTGGTTTTCCTTATATACGGAAAGGCTCAATATCGCCCTTTGAGCTTTGGCATGACTTAATAATTGCTTACCAATGCCTTTACCCTGAAATTCAGGAAACACGAATATGGCTGCCAAAGTACTTTCATACAGCGCGTAAAAACCAACTATTTTCGACTCAATTTCATAAACGAAGACTTCTGAAGCAGGAATATAAATATTACGCATGTTCTCAACTTGAGATCCCCAGAAGTCAGCCGGGACGAAATCATGGGCTTTAACAGAGGCTTCGAGCCAGATTTCAAGAACCGAATCTAAGTCATTTGAACTGTACTTTCTTATCATTTTCGAACTCTAGATTGTCAAATATATCGGGGCAACATAACGCCGCATTAAGGTGTGAG
>NZ_JBNGCJ010000509.1:0-9366 GCF_049974785.1 Vibrio genomosp. F10 str. 9ZD137 | reverse complement strand
CCGACACCTACCGCGGCTGTCGCTGATTCTCCCAATTGACTCACCATGAAGATATCAACCACACCAAGCAGCGAAAACAGAAGACCTTGCATTGAAACAGGCAGTCCTATGTCTATTAGCTTACGCCAAAATTGTTTATCGAGCGTTTGGTAAGTGGACAACATCGCAAAATTCCTCATAAGTGTTAATGAGAAGTTTAATTCCTGCCCAAAGAAAAGTATTGTCTCAATATATCAATAAGTTTTGCAAAACTATCATATTTCAGTGGGGCATATAGTGTGAATGACAAACAAGAACGCCTACTAATATCCGAAAAGACTCATCATGAGTTTATTGACCATACCCATGTAATGATGCTTGAGGAATATGGGATCATTCAATGCGGAATCGCGACGTGCAGAGATGTCTTTTCAATTTATAGGAAAAATCAACAGAAACACATGTTGCTTTACACTGTAAAAGGTAGGGGTTGGCTAGAAACAAACGGACGTCGTCATATCCTCGAACCCAGCTCTGTTATTTCAGCTCCGGCTTCAATAGAAATCGGTTTTGGTATTGAAGAAGAAGATTGGCAGATAGCGTGGGTGTTTTTAGATATGAACAAAGAGTGGCCGGAAATTGTAGATGACGAAGTTCAATACTCTTTAACGCCGATAGCTGAAGTCATCTATGCCTCTATCTTGGCGATGCTACGATCGATTTCTCTGCCCATTGATCTCGGTGGCGCTGTGGGGAGAAGGGCGGTTGAGCAAATTGAGTTGCTGATCAATGCTCCGATTAATCTTGAGCAATCGAGAACTAAAATACGGATGACGCGCGTATTTGATATGGTGCAAAGGCAGCTTCATAAAGATTGGACTGTCGCGCAGCTGTCTTCGAATTTGCCTTGTTCGGAACCTCACTTTCACCGTTTGTGTCAGCAGTATTATGGGCATAGCCCTAAAGTACACGTCATGAGAATGCGAATGGAGTATGCCGCAAGATTACTCGTTTCAACAGAATGGTCAGTTCAACATATCGGTGAAATAGTCGGTTATCCGAATGCTGCAAACTTCAGTACACGATTTAAAGCTTGGAGTAAGATGACGCCAAGAGTCTTTAGGAATACAGTGAGAGGCAGTTAGTCTATGCCGATGAATAGCCCTTCGCATACTATGGTTATAAGGGGTGAGCTTTAATTTATGAGCTTTAAAGTAAGAGTAAAAGCGAATATTTTGACCTCAATCCTCTGTCTTTGTCTGTTTATGCCCGTTTGAGTCACGTCTGAAATCCCATTTTGTGCTAAAACTTAGAGAGTTAATCCGTCAATATTACTTAGAGGTGTTATGCAACTTTTCGCTGACAAGGAAGATCCAATTATCGAAAATGCAGAATTGTCACCGGTTGAGCACAGCCAAAAACCCTGGCGTGTGCTCATTGTCGATGATGATGAGCAAATGCATCAAATTACTCGATTGGCGTTGGCAAATTTTAAGTTTCAGAGCCGTCCATTAGAACTACTATCAGCATTATCCGCAAGTGAAGCGAAACACCTGTTATCAAATGAAGACGACATCGCACTCGCTTTGATCGATGTCGTGATGGAAACGGAACATGCGGGGTTGGATCTGGTCAGGTACATTAGGGAGCAGCAACAGAACTCATTAATTAGGCTGGTGTTAAGAACGGGTCAAGCAGGCCAAGCACCTGAAGACACCGTTATCCAAGAATATGATATTGACGACTATAAAGAAAAAACAGAGTTAACCACTCAAAAACTAAAAACATTGCTTTATTCCATGCTCCGTTCTTTTCGAGATCTTTGCTTAATAGAAGAACAAAAAACGGGTTTACGCCGAGTAATAAAAGCATCCGCTCGGGTCCAAAACACCAGTAGCCTTCAAGAATTTGCATCATCGGTACTCAGCCAGTTAACGTCCCTTTTGAAATTAGACACCTCGGCACTGTACTGTGTGGTTCAACCTGGCCCCGATGCTGAAGCATCGAGAGCGTTTACCTTAGCTGCAACAGGCAGTTACGTCGATTTGTATTATGATTGTGTATTAGACAAACTTCCTGAGTTAGTTTCAGAGCGTTGTCGAGACGTTCTGAGAACGAAAAAAACGGCTAAATACCCTGATGCGTATGTCCTGTGTACCAATACTGATGAAGGTATCGATAGTCTCCTATACGTCAATGTGAATCGCCCTTTGAACCTCCTTGATGAGCAGCTTCTTCAAATCTACATGCGAAATATTAGCCTAACGTTCGAAAACTTAAACTTGATGGTTGATCTTCGTGAAACCTCGAAAGAGTTGGTGAACAACCTAGCAAACGCGGTTGAAGCAAGAAGCCGAGAAACGGGTGCACATGTTCAACGTGTATCACTTATCAGTGGGAAATTGGCTGAGTTATATGGCTTACCTAATGATATTGTCGAGTCAATTAAAGATGCCGCTCCGCTTCATGATATTGGTAAGGTCGCTATCCCCGATAGTATTTTGCATAAACCAGGTAAACTTGACGCTGATGAATGGGAAATCATGAAAAAGCACGTGGAGTTTGGTGTCGATATTCTCAGTTCATCAAAACGAAAGCTTATCATTACAGGCAAAGAAATTGCGGGAAGCCACCATGAAAAATGGGATGGTTCTGGCTATCCATCAAGTTTGTCGGGTTATGATATTCCTGTTAGTGGAAGAATTGTCGCGCTTGCCGATGTTTTTGATGCGCTTGGGTCGGTACGCTCTTACAAGCAACCTTGGTCAGATGAAAAGATAAAGGAATTGTTGGTTGCTCAAAAGGGAAAACACTTCGAACCTGAGCTGGTCGATCTTATGATTGATCACTGGAAAGATTTTATTCAGATCCGAAGTGACTTGCCTGACTAAAACGTTTTTCCTAGCAGTCTAATAACTAGCAGTCTAATAACCGAATTATTTGACTGTTAGGTTTATTGATTTTAAGTGATCGCGTTAACAGTGTAAGCATGGCTTATTCAGTGGGCGTATTTTCAATAGACAGTGGCAGATCTTTAGGAATGATGAGAGTGAATTTGACTCCCTGGCCCGGTTCCGATTCAAATTGAAGATCGCCACTCAGTTTTTGTTTAAGCAAATTAAAGACCAAATTCAGTCCTAGCCCACTGCCTCCTTTTCCGCGTTTACTGGTAAAAAACGGTTCAAATATTTTTTGATGTAATGCGTTTTCAACCCCACTGCCATTGTCGGTGTATTCGAGCACGATATCTGAATCACTTTGATGGAACCTGATTGAAATCATGGGATTATCGAGGTTATCAAACGCGTGATTAATGCTGTTCATGACAAGATTAGTGACGATTTGAGTCAGAACGCCGGGTAGGCTATTCATGACAATAGCGGCGTTGCCTGAAACAACGGGTACGACAGGGACTCGTCTGGTTTCGGAATGAAGACTGCTCATCAGTGAATCAAGCACTTCTTTAACATTGAAAAGAGTACGAACTTCAGACACTTGATCGACCGCCGTTTGCTTGAAGTCCTTGATGAGCTTGGCGGCTCTGTTAAGGTTTTGCTCAAGCATACTGTTGCCTTCGTTGAGTTGTTCCATAAGTTGACTGAATTGGGTGCTTGTTAGTGTCTGGTTTGAAAATGCCGATGTTAATTCAGCGCTAACATCGCGAATCACTGAAGCTGCGGTCACTGAAATCCCGAGTGGTGTATTCACTTCATGGGCGACCCCAGCAACAAGACCACCAAGTGCGGCCAACTTCTCTGACTCTATTAGTTGCTCTTGCGTCGCCTGAAGTTGCTCCATACTCTGCTTTAAGTCTGCTGTCCTATCCGCTACGGTATGCTCTAAATTGGCATTGAGAGTCTCGAGTTGAAGCTGCGCCACTTTTAAGTCTGATATGTTAATGCTGGTACCACGAAATCCAATAAATTTGCCATTAGAAAACCTTGCGAGCGCCTGGAAGAGCATATGATAAGTTTTCTCACCAATCTTGATCGTTTCTTCACATCGAGAAAAATCGGTGGATAATTTTAGGCACCTTTTCAAATTCGACAGGTCGTTTAACTCGGGTACATCAAACAGGTACGGTTTATTAAAAGGATCAATGCTGAGAGACTTTGCCATGGATTCCGAGCAGTAGGTTAACTTTCCCAGTTCGTCGGTTTCCCACAACCAGTCAGATGAAACATGAGTAAAGTCACTGAGTCGCTCTTGTTCAAACTTAATATTGTTGTAGAGCGTGGTGACATCGGCGGTGATTTTATTGGTTTCATATGCCAACCAATTTAGCTCATCGTCCTCTTCCATAATCCATTTTTTATAAAATAGGTTAAGTGGTTTTGACGGGTGCCGTGGGTTGTATTTTCTTAAATACTTTGCGATTAAGAATATTCGACGATTGATGCTTTCATGAAAGACCATCAGGATAAGAATGCACACAAAGGTGGTTTTTATTGAGTTAAAAATCAGGGTAATAATAAACTGCATCAGCAGTGCGTCGTAAATGGTCTTGGCGTTGGATTCTATGTAAATAGTACCGAGAAGCTCCGAATCTTCGCCGTCACGGCTTAAGTATTCTAAAGGGAAACTGACTGAAACGCGCTCATCTAGTACCTTGCTACCCGCATGGAAGGAGTAGTCGCCAGAGTCCACTTGCAGATAGTCAATCTTAGGTAAATTGACTAAACCGTCGAGACGTTCTTGTAAAACAACAAGGTCAAAATTCCACAACGAAGAGGCCAATAATGGCGCATGCACACTTTCTATCTCGTAGTGTCGCTGATCAACAGCGTTAAATTCACGATTATAATCCCAGTACAGCTGAATAAGCGTCATGATCAGAGTGATGGCCCCACTCAGTATCACCGTGATGAGAATAATTCGACGACCAATCCGACTATGCAAAGGGTTACTGATGCTCTGCTCAAACTGCATTTTGTTTTTCATGTACTACCCGTTATGTTCGCCAGTCATATAAGTATAGAAGCTAGTCGGCATTTGGTACTATGCGCTGCAGCACATAAGCAAAAGCACATAAGAAAAAATCGTTTCTGCTAGCGCTATGATCTTTGCCAGAAAAGGTGGGATAACAAATGTGTTTTAACGTGACTCTTGTTAGTTTTACCTGGTTATTGCCCGTGAAAGCTTCAATTAGAGCCTCACTTCGTGGTATGTTCCAAAGCAAAATGAAACCGATAATATGGAAGTTAACGATATGGATTTAAACACATTTATTTCACAGCTTAAGCGAGAGCCTGAACTTATTGAATTTGAACAAACCATGAGTGTGATTGACGAAAATTTTAGTTTTACTCCAACCACGTTTACTAACGGTAAAACACTCAATCAGGCAGGGCAGAATAATGGCTCTTGCAAAATATTCGCGTTGGGTGCTTTACAGCAGCTTTCTATTGAAGAAACGCTGGCTTGCTTTGGCCGATTCTATCGCGAAGACGTATTAAAGCACCCAGAGGGTGACGACCATCAAAACATTCGAAACTTTATGGTAACGGGTTGGGAGGGTGTTGAATTTGAAGCTGTTGCATTGGTGAAAAAAGTCTAGCGTTCTATTTATTTACGGACTAGGTGATTTACGGACTAGGTGATTTACGGACTAAGTTATTTACGAACTAAGTGATTTACGAACCAAGCGTCTATATTTCACAAACCTAGCGTCTGCTTTACTTATCTAGCATTGAGCTTATATCTCACAACTGACCTTAAAGGATAGGCAGTGCACTTAAGCATTTACGGCACAGGCAAACGCCACTGTCGGTAACACCTGCACTGTCTCGCCTTTCAATATCAAAGCACCAACAGGTACTTTTTCCACTCTCAATATCGCATTGAGTTTTTGCACTGCATAAAGGGCATTTGTGGCTGCTTTTTTCACCACGTAGCTCTGCCATTATGCTCGCTCTTTGATCATCACTGTAGTTTGGCCATTGGGCGATTTCTTTCTTGGTTCTGTGGCATCCAATGCACATATCGCCAGACGTTTTACATAAACCGATGCAGGGTGTTTTACAGGGAGCGTTCATTTCTACCATTGCCTTTGAAAACAGGCCTAAAGTATACCAGAGAACGTAGGTCATGCTTATTGATTCTAGAAAAGCATAAAGCCTTGGTGTAGGATTGTCGGCCATTTTCTATTGGTGAGATCACTATGTTCATTGGATTTGATTACGGTACCGCGAATTGCTCAGTGGCGACCATGCAAGATGGGCAGCCAATACTACTTCCGCTCGAAGGTGATAGTTTTTATATTCCTTCAACGTTATGTGCACCGACGCGAGAATCTGTTTCTGAGCACCTTTTTCGTCACAGAAGCATTTCTCCTTCTGATGCCGTTGGGGAGCAAGTATTGAGGCGTTCGATAGCGTTCAACCGAGAAGAAAGCATTGACCTTCAATCGGAAGATGTTGCATTTGGTCAATCTGCCCTAGATCTTTATTTAGATGATCCGAGAGATGTTTACTACGTTAAATCACCGAAATCATTTTTAGGAGCGTCAGGTTTACATGACGTTCAACTGAGTTTTTTTGAAGATCTCGTTTGCGCCATGATGGCCAATATAAAATCGCAGGCTGAATTACATACACAAAAAATGATTGCTGATGCAGTTATTGGTCGACCGATTAATTTTCATGGACGCGGTGGCGAGGCGGCAAATAAGCAAGCCGAGAAAATTCTAGAAAAAGCGGCAAAGCGAGCGGGTTTTGAGCAGGTTATTTTTCAATTTGAGCCTGTTGCAGCCGGGTTAGAATATGAAGCAACACTCAATGACAACATCACGGTTCTGGTTGTGGATTTAGGCGGTGGTACGACCGATTGCTCGATGATAGCAATGGGGCCAACTTGGCGAGGAAAATCAGACCGTACGCAATCTCTTCTCGCTCATAGTGGGCAACGGGTAGGGGGGAATGACTTAGATATACATCTAGCGTTCAGACAACTCATGGCACCTTTTGGGTTTGGTAGTCAAACCAAGAGTGGTATTGAAATGCCCATTACACAGTATTGGAATCCAATTGCCATTAACAATGTAGAGGCTCAGAAAGAGTTTTACTCGCGATCCAATTTATCGGCGCTTAAAATGTTGGTGAAAGAAGCGAGTGAACCTGAAAAGTTAAATAGGCTTCTTCAAGTGTACAACGAAACATTGGGCTACAATATCGTCCGTCGAGCTGAAGAAGCGAAGATTGCCCTTTCTTCTGATCGTCATTATCAAGCACACATCGATCTTCTTTCAGAAACGATCCAGGTTGAGATCACCCAACAACAAATGATTAACGCGATAGAGCAACCGAAATCGAAAATGGCCGAGCTTGTTAAAGAAGCGGTAAAATTAAGCAGCGCTCAGCCAGATGTCATTTTCATGACGGGAGGCTCGGCACGCTCTCCATTCTTGCGCAAAGCGGTAGAAGAACTGCTACCGAATATTCCCGTAGTGAGCGGCAATTATTTTGGGTCAGTCACCGCAGGGCTGGCGAGATGGGCAGACATCTGCTTCAAGTAACATTCGTTAACCGTTAATCGCCAAGCACTAATAGTTAATAGGCACATGAACCATCACCAATCTGTGATGGTTCGTTTCTTTGGCGGTTCATTGTTTTGAAGCGATCAAATTACAATGCCGATTTTGAATGCTACCTGTGTGAAACGTTATTTGAGTGCTGAGGTGGCTGATAAGAAAGAGAGGCGTCTTGTCGTATGAAAACGTTGCTCGCAATAATGCTACCCACACATATGCAAACTAAACCTAAGCAAGTTAATAGCTGAGGTGTTTCATTAAATATCAACATCGCAAGTAGCGTAGCAACAACAGGGGTAAGAGACCCGAACGCTGCGGTTCGCTCTGCTCCAAGGATTGAAATGGCATGCAGAAAAGTAAACGAAGCAAACAAACCAATTCCAAAACCTTGTATGAGCAAATGTCCCAGTAATTCTCTGAAAGGCCAATCTCTTGCAACTTCTATCAATGAATGGTGTTTAAGAGGCGAGAGAAGAGAGCTTTCGATAACACCGGTGGCGATGAGCAAAGCCAACAAGACGAAAGAGACAAAGGAAATTAATCCGGCACAAACCAGTGCAGGTAAATGACTAACCCGCGCACAAATCGTGAACGTTGCCCACATTAAACTCCCCACCAAAAATAACAGATGGCCTTTCAAGAGCGCAGGATGGTTTTCAGATGCGCCTGACCATAAAAATAGGCCAATCCCAACAATGATAAGTCCCAGCCCAACTTTTCGATGTTCACTTAACGGTTGAGAGAAAAGGATCACCGCAATAGCAGAAACAAATAAGGGTAATGTCCCGGGTACTAAAGCACTACCATCAGACACGGTGGCATTCTGCATTGCCCAGCCTGCGATGAGCAAGTACGGGAGCCCACCACCAACAATCATGCCAAGCAGATATCGAATAGGGATAGACAGGATCTGTTTTCTGGCTCGGAAAGTGACTGGGAAAAGAACTAAAGCCGGCACCAAAAAACGCGTAATCGCGATATCAGCAGGAGTAAATGAAGATATCGCCCCACCTTTTAGTGAAAGAAAGAAGCCAGACCAAAGCAGTACTGTTGCAAAAATTGAGAGGTAGCCCTTAAACATAGTGTTTACCTTTTGTGAATAAGCACTATTATCCTTCTAAATATGCGCTTATATCAGGCGTAATGTTAACTAAATTCATCAAATATTGGCTGTAATTGTCGCCTAACAATTGATGATTAGCTGAATCAATCGTGTAGGTATTCATTGAAATGGACAGAATTGATAGACGTATACTGGAATTAATTCAGCAGCAGGGAAGGTTGTCCACCGCTGACCTGGCAGACAAAGTCGGTTTGTCTGCTTCACCTTGCGCTCGACGTTTAAAAAAGCTTGAAGATGAGGGTGTTATCGATAGCTATAACGCGAGCTTGAACAAGGGGAAATTGGGCATTGGAATGACGGTATTCGTTGAAGTGAGTTTAAACAACCATCAAGCGGGTTCGATAGATGGATTCGAACAGGCGATGTGTGAAAGCAAAGAAGTGATTAATTGCCATGTGGTATCCGGTGCTTATGATTACTTATTGGAGGTCGTCACCAAAGATCTCGAAGGGTATGAGCAGTTCACGCGTCAATTACAAAGAATTCAGACGGTGAAAGACATTCATACACACTTAGCAATAAGACAAGTAAAACAAGGTAAGTCGCTGCCTATTTTAATATAGGCAGCTTGTTTAATTTGCCGCTTCTTTTATAAGCAGTTTCATTGACAAGCAGAAGGGAAAAATAGGCTTCACCTATTTACAGCTCGTCAATTGGCTGAGACTCGCTTAGAGAATAGCTAAGGTCTACTAAACGAGAGTCAACGGCTAACCAAGAAGATCGGAAGAGCGGGTCA
>NZ_JBNGCJ010000508.1:0-5866 GCF_049974785.1 Vibrio genomosp. F10 str. 9ZD137 | reverse complement strand
AAGAGATTTTTCCGTTACGCCGCATAAGTTAACAGTACTCAACCAGCTCCAAACAGCTGCTGCAGCAAAAGTGGTGGGGATCGGAAAAATCTCAGATATTTTTGCAGGCTCGGGGATTGATCAATCGATGAAAGCCGTCGGTATTCCAGAACTGTTTGACCAAACCCTAATGGCATTACAAAACAATCCGTCAGATACGTTGATCTTTACTAATTTTGTCGATTTTGACTCAGAGTATGGTCATCGCCGGAATGTGCAAGGTTACGCTACGGCACTGGAATATTTTGACCGACGTTTACCTGAGCTATTGGCGAAACTGACAGATGAGGATTTGCTGATCATCACAGCAGATCATGGTTGTGATCCAACTTGGAGTGGTTCCGACCATACTCGTGAATATGTCCCCATCATTGGTTTTGGCTCGAAGTTACAACCTGGTTACTTAGGTTGCCGAACCTCCTTTGCAGATATTGGTGCCACAATAGCTCAACACTTTGGGCTTACAGTACCGTCAAGCGGGCACTCCTTCTTACAGTAACACTTAACACACTTTTCTAATCTTTACCTAGGTGCTGGTTGACCAGCGCTTAAGGATTGACGTGTCTTCAAAAAATGTTGGAGTATTTATGAACAAGTATCATGCTTTACTTTTATTCACATTCCTGTCTACCGGAGCAAGCGCTGAGTATCTATATAGCTTTGGCAGTATCAATGTGAACTACTTAGATTGGTCTTCATCGACTGAGGAACGTAGCGGTGGCAACAAGCAAGACTTTGCCTACTTAGAGCTGGAAGGCGGTGCTGGATTTGATTGGGGTGAGGTTTATGGCTTTATCGATTTTGAATTCCAAGATGGCACGACAAGCAATGATCAAGCGATGGCTGTGTCGAGTAAGGGTAAGGTAGCGGTGAAGACTGGGCTTGATGAATTGCGTGTCTATGCTCAGACCTATTCAACAGAAAACCAAGGCTTTCACGGCCGAAATACGGTACTAGGTCTTTCCTATAACCTAACCAGTGACGCAGGTTGGTTCTTTAGTCCTTTTGTTGGCTTTCACTATACCAATAAAAATGGCTTTGCAGGTATGAATGGTGGCATGGCGGGTTGGGTTGCTAACTACGATTTTACGCTAGGAGAGCAAAGTTTTACATTATCTAATTGGCATGAAACTGAATTTTCACGCAGTAATGGCTATATAAATTCAACAAGAGAAGACGATGATTTGTCTTACAATGGAGCATTAGCAATTTGGTGGAATGCACCTGAAAATTTGAGTTTAGGTCTTCAATATCGTTATGCGCACAACAAGCTCGGTCAGCCTGATACCGATCAAGCAATTATCTATACAGTCAAATACAGTTTCTAATTATGAATATTTTGTTAGCCATGATCCCCGCATTTTTGTGGGGAACAACTTATGCAGTGACTCAATACACGTTGCCTGATTGGCCACCTATATTGCTTGGCGCACTCAGGGCATTACCCGCGGGGTTGCTGCTATTGTTAATTCGACCTTCTTTACCGAGCGTAAAGGAGCTGAAAGCATTAACTGTATTGGGGATAGTGAATATAGCCATATTTTTCACCTGTATCTTTATTATGGCGTTGACGTTGCCATCTGCAGTATCTGGAGTCGGCATGATTTCTGTGCCGGTTTTTGCCATGATCTATCACTGGATAGTTGCGAGCAAAAAACCAACAGGCATTCAATTCTTGAGCGGCGTATTACTGATCGCTTTAGCTTGGGCGTTATTTAACCCAAGTTCAATAACGCTTAATCCCATTGGTCTGTTGGCGATGCTCGGTGCGATTCTATGCCTAGTAATTGGCAGCAGTTTAACCAAGCAGCTCGCCGCTGAAATGCATTGGTGGAAGGTACTCACCTGGCAGCTTATTGTCGGTGGTGGTTTATTACTAGGTTTATCTGCGGTTCATGCTGCCTTGAATGTCGAGCTTTATCGTAGTGTGATTAGTGAAGTCAGTTGGAGTAACTTATTGGGGTTAACATGGCTAATTATTTTTGCCACTGCTATCGGGTATGGGCTGTATGTTTGGTTACTGCAACGCATGACCGTAGTTGAGTTTACCTTTGGTGGGATTGCCAATCCTATTGCGGGAATTTTGTCGGGCATGCTGCTCGTCGGTGAAGTGTTTTCTACCGCCCAATACACCATTATGGGGTTAATGATCATGACCAGTTTACTGCCACAGGTATACTCCTTACTAAAATAATGTCATTTTAAAGTAGCTAGAGTTTAGTGATGGGATAGATGTTCATCTGGCAAAGTATTTGTACCCTGCTCAATCTGAGCAGGGTATTTTTATAGATAAACCTGAGCTCGGGTTAATTAAATTGTTCAGTAAATGCTTTGACGGCAGGAGAAATATCACGGGGGTCATAAATCATACATAGTCCCGCCGGTAAGTTTTCCTTGAGATTAACAAAGTGAATGTTCTCCCAGGAATGCTGAGTAAAGCTAGAAGGTACAGCTGTGATGGTACTACTACCCGACACATACGCCATTAGCGTGGTGGGCTCGACAAACTCATTTTGTATCAAAGGTGCAAAGCCTTTATGCATACATGCGTCTATTATCAAAGCTGCTGATGCAGAGTTTCTTTGTAACAAAAAGGAAAACTCTTGATCTTTGAGATCGGCAAAAGATAGTTTCTTCTTTACTCGGAGAGGGTGCTCATCGGACATAGCAATGACAAAGTTTTCATCCGTTATCCGCTTAGAAATAAGCGGGTAAATGTTCAATGCGTCAGCGAATCGAGACAAGCCGATATCAATTTGTTTTTCCAGCAATTGTTGTTTCTGTTGTTCAGGGCTAAGTTCCAGCAGTTTGACATTATAATCAGGGTAAACGCGGTTAAAATCTTTCAGCATGCTCCCAAAACCAGCCCAAAATGCGGAACTGACCATACCAACCCTAAGGGTGTGAGTATCACTACGATTGGCTTTTTGCACTCGATAAAGAGAGAGTTCCAGATTGCGAAATAGTTGTTCACATTCCCCCTTCAACACTTCTCCAGCCGGTGTTAGTGACACACTTCGAGAGGTACGTTCTAACAATGCTCCGCCTAAAATCAACTCTAGTTCTTTAATTTGTGCGCTAAGTGGTGATGGTGTGATTTTAAGATTTTTGGCGGCTTGATTAAAGTGTCCGGATCGCGCAACTTCATAGAAGTAGCGGAGCATCTTTAAAGTTATACGTTCATTCAAATTTTTATATCTCTTTGGCACGTTTATTAATTAAGTACTATCCCTCAATATAGCAGGGATAACCAGTTCGGGTAAATAATTTTCGTTAAAAATATAATTTTAAAATTTGTCATAAATTATGAGTGAAATAGTTATATGAATATCGCATATAATACTTATTTTGATATTGCCTTTAATATGACTGTAACTGTTTGTAATTTTTTATCATAGAGCACAATTTTATAATCAGAATTTTTTATTATATTGGTATTAATAAAATGGAGTTAACAATGAACAATATATCAAGAAGATCAATGCTAAAATTTGGAGCTATTGGTGCAACTAGCCTAGCCGTCCCCAAAGCGTTCTCGGGTATTTACCACCCACTTAATAACAACAGTTCACCGATGGCAAATGAAGACATTGATACTGTGGCAAAATTAGCTACAGATGAATGTATTAAAGCTTTTTGCAATGGTTCATTCTCGGTTGGAGGGGTTTTAATTGACATCACTACCGGCGACATTATCCATTTCTTGCATTATTTGGTTGTTCAGAATGGAACTCTTCTTGATCCTACTGCTCATGGAGAAAGGCAATTGGTGGATTGGTACTTCCAATCGCTTAAAGATGGCGTGCAGTTGCCTCCTGTTGAAAATTTAGCTGTTGTTAGTAGTCTTGACCCATGTGCAATGTGCAATGTGCACTGGCTCTCTAGTTTCTGCTGGATTTAAAACCATTATCTCAGCATATGATAATTTTGCTGGAATTAACTATGATCTTAGCGCAACATTTCCATCCGTCACCGATCCTGAACCTCTTCTAAATTCGTTCTCGTATCCTGAAGTAAATGGTGAGTCTTGCCTTTCTCGCGAACATTCAGGGGCAGTATTACCAGAATTTTTTACCGGGACAGTTATACACGAGCATACTCAGTTGAGTAACTTAACATCATTCCAAGCAACGTTGAGTAGTGTTCAAAATATTGTAGGGGGGGACGTTGAACCTCATCCTGATTTTAATATGGTAAATCTACCTGAAGATCATCCAGTCAAAACAAAACTTAGAGAGGTTTTTCCGGAGAGTTTAGCTTTAACATTATCCGAGCCGGGACGTCCGAATATGTTGATCGCCCCATATATTCATGATGCTCAAGCCGATGATATTCTAAATGGTGGCAATGGAGACGTAGCATTGGTTTTTGATAATTTCGGAAATCTAATATTATGTCTACCAGGGAATATTTCGGACTCTCCTATTTTGACACCTTGGATGCGTTGTACTCGTGAATATCATAGAATCAGATATGAACTTATTAATGAAGAAGTTGAAGATAGCGAGAAATATATGGTTTCATTAAAGTATGGATTAATATTGATGCTACGGTGCCCAAATGACTCTTATCGAGATCTTGTTGATATTGGTGCATATGGTTCTACCATGGAAGGCCCTTTACCCGAGTTGATTTGGGATAATTTGCAATACATACAGCCATCGACCCCTATGTATATTAATGCATATTTGGAGGGAATGCCTCCTTTCTATAGTCAATTAGTACAAATGAAAATGTGGCAAGTGGAAGATATTGATTTACAGACTGAGTTTTTGGTAGTGCCACCTCCTATAAAGTAAAAGTCTTCTCTGGTTTTAATAAGTTTCAATCTTTATTGTCATAATTCTGTTGTTCAGAAGGCACTGAGTTATTATAGTTTTAAACTTTATTGTCATTTTCTTCTATTTAGTGCTGCGTAGTATTAACCCCCTGCTCGAGAGAAAAGTTTCAGACTTTAATGTCGTCCTACACTAAACAGAATACATATTGCTCCTGTTTGTAAAACAGAATTGTCCACCAACATTTCAGATCTTTCTGAGGCCTACTAAATGTGACTGCCAAACTTCATGTTGACCAAAAACACTGAGAGGAGGTCATCATGAGAAAGTCATCTTCTGGAAAATGCAGTGGCATCAAAAGGCCATTTAAGCTTGAAGAGATCTGGCGGATCAGAACTAGGCTGGAGATTGAAAACGATTTGATGCAGCTCGCGTTACTGAACCTAGCTATAGATAGCAAGTTAAGAGCGAGTGATTTGCTAAAGTTACACGTTTACGATGTTTCTTCGCAAGGAGTTATCTATGACAGGGTTCAGTGCATCCAGCAAAAAACGGGAACCGATGTCCACTATGAGATTACACCAAGAACGCAGCAAAGTATTAGCCGATGGATTTTTGCAGCATCCCTAGAGGCAAGCAGTTTTCTATTTCCGAGTAGCCGCCGCTCTGGGCAACCTATCAGCTACTCATTCTATCGAGCAATTATCAGGAGCTGGGCTGTAAAGCTTGGATTGAATGCTGACTATTACGGTACTCACTCCATGCGTCGCACCAAAGCAACTTTAATCTATGCCAGAACGAAAAACATCAGGGCTGTACAGATCTTACTTGGACACTCGAAGCTTGATAACACTATTCGATACCTTGGCGTTGAGCTAGAGGACGCTCTGAGGTTGTCTGAGAAAACAGACTGCTGACAGATAGAAGCTGTTACAGGCTTTTCTCCTGAAAAGCCTGTGCCCCGAAGTTTGTTACGACTCACATATGAACGCGGCAAGTTTGAGGGGAGCTCAGTTAGCCTTTCAACCACCCAGAAACGACAAGAGCCA
>NZ_JBNGCJ010000507.1:0-859 GCF_049974785.1 Vibrio genomosp. F10 str. 9ZD137 | reverse complement strand
GGGGTGAGCATTATCGACATCGGCGGGGAGTCGACCAGACCAGGTGCTCCTGATGTCTCTCTCGATGAAGAATTGAATCGCGTGATTCCTATCATTCGAGCCATTCGTGAACGTTCAGATGTTTGGATATCCATTGATACAAGCAAAGCCGAAGTTATGGATCAAGCGATCCAGGCCGGAGCCGATATCATCAATGATGTTCGTGCGCTACAAGAGCCTGGTGCATTAGACGTAGCCGCAAAAGCGCAAGTACCGATTTGTTTAATGCACATGCAAGGTCAGCCACGATCGATGCAAAACAACCCCCACTATTCAGATATTATCGAGGATATCAGTGCTTTTCTCACTGAACGTGTGGAAGCGTGTGAAGCGAAAGGGATTGATGCATCTAAAATTATTCTCGATCCTGGCTTTGGATTTGGTAAGACCTTAGAGCATAATTACCACCTGCTTGCACATCTGGATAAATTTCACCAATTAGGCATGCCGATTCTGGCTGGTATGTCTCGCAAGTCAATGATTTTTAGGCTTTTAGATAAAAAGCCTGCTGAATGCATGGTAGCGAGTGTTACCTGTGCAACGATTGCTGCAATAAAAGGTGCACAGATTATACGCGTTCATGATGTTGAAGAGACATTGGAAGCAATGAAAGTTATTACAACCATGAACAACAATCTGTAGCCCAAATCAATTTATAAAGGAATAAAAATGTCAGATAAAAGACGTTATTTCGGCACCGACGGTGTGCGAGGCAAAGTAGGTCAGTACCCAATTACGCCTGACTTTGTATTAAAGCTGGGCTGGGCTGCAGGCCGTGTATTGGCAAAGCAAGGCACAAAAAAAGTCATCATCGGTAAAG
>NZ_JBNGCJ010000506.1:0-10011 GCF_049974785.1 Vibrio genomosp. F10 str. 9ZD137 | reverse complement strand
AGTAGAATAACTACCTATCTAAGCTTCTGCCTTGTCTAAATAACCATCAAGTTGCTGCAAAATCAGCTCGAAAGATCAACTCGCCCTAGTTTCTGTCATAAAAAGTTAACGTTAATGTGGTTGTGAAATTTTCGTAAATTCATCATATTGTAATGACACTGTCATACAAACTCGGAGCGTTTATGGAACAACATCAAGAAATGATTCAACCCTCTAACCTCGGCGTCGTTAGCCGTACTTGTTTATTTTCATTATTCTCTGTTTTGAGCATCCTTTTAGTCATCTCGTGACCATTGAATTGCGAGTAGAGTGAACGTCTAAAAATGGGTGAATCCGTTACAAGTTCAAATCAATTAAGATAGCCATAACCAGGAGAAGCCTATTATGAATGCGTTGTCATTTTAGGTACATTCTCTCACTTTAAAACACCTTCTTTATTGCTGTTCTCTAATTCTTCATCATTTTTTCCCTGCCATTTCCCATCTGGTCCCCAATCGTCGTTTTATCGAGATGTGATCATGGTCTGTGACAGATTCAAAATTTATAAAGCTATCAATAAGCCTCATCTTGACTAATCTATACACTATGTAAAACATTTGTTAGTAGTAGGTAACCTAGATGCACGCGAAAGCACACATCCTAGTCGTTGATGATGATGTAGAAATTCGAGAGTTGCTTGATGAGTATTTGAATAAATCCGGTTTTAGTGTTTCAACCGTTGAGGATGGCAAATGCTTACATGAGTATATCGAGAAGCAGGGCTTTCCTGATTTAATTTTATTGGATGTCATGCTTCCGGGCGATGATGGCTTTACTCTGTGCCAGCAGTTAAGAAAAACCTCAACCGTTCCCATTATCATGCTGACGGCTGTTTCCGATGAAACGGATCAAATCATTGGCTTAGAAATAGGGGCAGATGATTATATTGCCAAACCGTTTAATCCAAGGCAGCTTGTTGCAAGGATTAAGGCGGTGTTGCGTCGCGCTCAGATTGCTCATGAGCCACCCAGTGATGCTATGCCCAAGACTATTGTGTTTGGCGATTGGAGCTTAGATACCTTGGCTCATCGAATTGTTAATCTAGACAATCAACAATCGCATGATTTATCTGGAAGCGATTTTGCCTTACTGATGTTGTTTCTAAGCAGGCCCAACGAGATACTCGATAGAGATACCATTTCTTTTGCGACCAAAGGCAGAGAATCGTTACCTTTTGAACGGGGTATCGACGTTCAATTAAGTCGGTTACGGAATCGATTGGGAGATAGTGCTAAGTTTCCACATTACATAAAAACCATGCGCGGTAATGGCTATCTATTAGCTGTCCCAGTTTCCTGCGGTGGTTAATAATGAGCTCACCGCTTCAATTAAAACCCAATTCTTTAGTTGCTAGAACACTCTGGCTCACATTACTTGCTGTGGTTATTGCGCAGGGTATAGCGACGTCAATTTGGTACTTTGAGTCAAAACAGAAAGAAGTAGAAGGTATTCACTCGGCATCTTCTAGTATGGCTACTATGTTTGCATCGACAGTGACCTTCTTTCAATCCCTTCCTGTTAACTATCGACACATTGTTCTAGACCAAATACGTAATATGGGGGGAACCCGTTTTTTTGTGTCGTTTAATAAAGAAAAGCTATTGGTTGAAGGCATTCCAAATACTCGTCTAAAGGCGGCTTCGGTCAGTGCGGTGACTCAAGTTTTAGAAGATAAGCTCAATAAAGTAAAATCGGTTTCGGTCGATTTTTCTCGCCCAGATAACCTGAGGTTGCTGAAAAATGATATTTACCTGAGTGATCTTCCCAAATCTTGGGCTCATCACACGTTGACTCTGGGCCCGATTAACCCACCGATACTGGTCGTCCAGATTGAATTGGCAACGGATGAATGGCTTTACATCGCGGCACTTCTTCCTGCTCCTTATGTCACCTTGCATGATACGATTTTGGGGCGTGAGCAGATCCTATTTTTGGTTCTATCGACTCTCATATTGCTTTTGCTTACCTACTTGCTGGTTAGGCGACAAGTAAAACCCTTGAAACGGCTAGCCAAAGCGGCCAATGAGATGAGTATGGACATCGATCAGCCTCCGCTGAGAGAAGAAGGGGCCAGTGAGTTAGTGACCGCTACCCGAGCGTTTAATCGCATGCAAAGTCGTATTCGACGCTATGTTTCTGATAGAGAGCATCTTTTTTCTGCAATTTCTCACGATTTGAAAACGCCGATTACTCGACTGAGGTTAAGGGCGGAATTACTCGAAAGTGACGTGAAAAGAAACAAGTTTAATAACGATCTTGATGAGTTAGAAATCATGGTCAAAGGGGCGCTGCAATGTGTTCGAGATACTGACCTGCATGAAAATAATGCGTATATCGACATCAATCATGCGATTCAATCGGTTATTGAGTCTCATAATCAATATGAGGAAAAAGTGTCATTTTACCCGATTGATCTGGGTACGATTGTGGCCAAGCCTCTAGCGATTAAAAGGGTGCTGACCAATATCATCGATAACGCGGTTAAGTATGGTGAGAGAGTGCAAGTTGTCACGACACAAACCGATGAATGGATCAAAATCATTGTGACTGATCATGGCCCAGGGATAGCAGAGGATAAGCTCGAAGCGGTATTTGAACCTTATTTTCGCATCGCCACAGACGAAGATGGTCATGGGTTAGGACTAGGAATTTGCCGCAATATTCTTCACGGACATGGTGGAGATCTCATTATTAGTAATCTAGAGAGCGGTGGTTTGAAAGCGCAAATCTACATTCCACGAGGTCTAGAAGTGTAATGTAACAAGATTGTTACATTGCAGTTACGGTTTGTTTCAGAACTTCGGCGGTGATTGGTTAGACTTCCAGTATTCGAGTATGAATGCTCGTTTATTGTTGTTCAGTTAAGTAACGCTCTTAATGAGCAATGACTAATCCAATACATGGAAGATAATAATGAAAATGAATAAAACCCTACTTACCTTATCTCTTTTGTCTGCTGCCTCTCTGTCTGCTTCTTCATTGTCTCACGCTGGTGAAGTTGAAGTTCTTCACTGGTGGACTGCTGGTGGTGAAGCTAAATCCGCTGCTGTTTTAAAAGATATGATCGAGCAACAAGGTCATACGTGGAAAGATTTTGCGGTCGCTGGCGGCGGTGGTGAAAGTGCCATGACGGTTCTGAAAACCCGCGCGGTATCAGGCAATCCTCCTTCGGCGGCTCAAATTAAAGGGCATGATATTCAAGAATGGGGTGGATTAGGTTTTTTAACCTCTCTTGACGAAACAGCAAAGCAAGAAAAATGGGATGACATTCTTCCATCGGTTGTGACTAACGTGATGAAATTCGATGGTGAATATGTTGCCGTGCCGGTGAACGTTCATCGTGTAAACTGGCTATGGGCAAACCCTGAAGTCCTTAAAAAATCAGGCGTTGAAGTTCCGACTACGCTTGACGAGTTCTTTATTGCGGGCGACAAAATTAAGGCCGCTGGCTTTATTCCTTTAGCGCATGGTGGTCAGCCTTGGCAAGACGCGACGGTATTCGAGGCTGTTGCTCTTGAAGTGTTAGGCAGTGAAGACTACAACAAAGCGTTCGTGGACTTAGACATGAGCGTGTTATCTGGCGACAAAATGACGGAAGTGTTCACTAAGTTTAAGAAGATCCGTGATTACATCGACTCAAACTCTCCAGGTCGTGATTGGAACGTAGCGACATCTATGGTCATTAATGGTGAAGCGGCAATGCAAATCATGGGCGATTGGGCGAAAGGTGAATTTACCGCAGCGGGCAAAGTGCCGGGTAAAGATTACATCTGTGCACCAGCGCCAGGCACCAGCGGTCAATTCACCTTTAATATTGATAGCTTTGCGTTCTTCGAGCTAAGTGAAACGGCGAATCAACAAGCGCAGCAAGATCTTGCCAAAACCATTCTCACTAAAGACTTCCAAGAGGTCTTCAATCTTAACAAAGGTTCAATCCCTGTCCGTTTAGATATGGATATGTCGAAGTTTGATCAATGTGCTTTAGACTCTATGGCAACCTTTAAAGAAAGTGCAACAACGGGCGATCTTGTTCCGAGTATGGCGCATGGTTTATCCACCACCAGCTATGCACAAGGTGCTATTTACGATGTCGTTACCAACTTCTTTAATGACCCGAAAGCCGATCCTAAAGAAGCCGCAGCGAAGCTCGCTAAAGCAGTTAAAGCAGCGATCTAACGTTTACCCTTAGCCTTTTGTTTATAAGGCTTTAGAAAAGACCCCCAGTGTGGATAGGCTGTCATGGCCTATTCATACTTTACCAACGCACGCACTGTCTTTTTTAACACTGCTTGTCTTGGTTGGTTATATAACAAGGAAACGTTATGGAGCATGTTTTGACTCAGTCAACAAAAAAACCAACAGTGAAGCCTAAATTCACCGATAGGTTACAACATTGGCTACCAAAGATTGTACTTGCCCCAACGATGCTCATGACAGTAGTGTGCATATACGGTTACATTTTTTGGACAGCGACTCTTTCATTCACAAATTCTCGATTTTTACCCAGTTTTAACTTTGTGGGCTGGGCTCAATACGAAAAGCTATTGGACAATGACCGTTGGATCACATCGATCACTAACCTCGGTCTTTTTGGTGGTCTGTTCATGTTGGTCGCTATTGGGCTTGGTGTGCTGCTTGCTATCTTTCTTGACCAGAATATTCGCCAAGAAGGGGCGATTCGTACCATCTATCTTTACCCAATGGCGTTATCGTTCATCGTAACAGGTACCGCATGGAAGTGGATTCTTAATCCTGGATTAGGCATTGAAAAAATGATGCATGATTGGGGGTTCGTCGATTTCAAATTTGATTGGCTCGTCAATTCTGAAATGTCGGTTTATACCCTGGTGATCGCTGCGGTTTGGCAATCCTCTGGATTCGTCATGGCGATGTTCCTCGCGGGGCTTCGTGGTATCGATTCATCGATAATTAAAGCGGCGCAAATCGATGGTGCAGGTTTACCAGCCATCTACATGAAAATTGTTCTGCCGTGTTTACGCCCGGTCTTTTTTAGCGCCATCATCATCACATCACACATTGCCATTAAGAGCTTTGATTTAGTGACGGCCATGACTGCTGGAGGCCCGGGTTATTCATCGGATCTGCCAGCCTTGTTTATGTATGCACACTCATTTACGCGCGGCCAAATTGGTTTAGGTGCGGCGAGTGCAATGATGATGTTAGCGGGAATACTTGCGATTTTAGTACCGTATCTCTACTCCGAACTTAGGGAGAAAAAATCATGAGTAATCAGCTTAATGTGGGTCGACTGTTTATTTACTCGATTCTCATCTTCTTTTGCTTAGTCTATCTAATGCCTTTATTCGTCATGGTGATTACCTCATTTAAGACGTTACCTGACATTAAGGCGGGTAACTTGATGAGCTTACCCAAAGAGTGGGTGTTTGATGCCTGGTATAAAGCGTGGGATGGCGCTTGCACAGGAGTGAAATGTGAAGGTGTGAAAGGCTATTTTTGGAATTCTTTTCAAATGGTTATTCCAGCTGTGGCTATTTCCACGCTACTGGGTGCTTTCAATGGTTACGTGGTGACGAAGTGGCAATTTAGAGGCTCTAACCTCTTTTTTAGTCTGCTTCTGTTTGGCTGCTTTATTCCATTTCAAGTGGTGTTATTACCAATGGCGGCGGTGCTTGGCAAGCTAGGATTAGCGAATACAAATACCGGTCTTATCTTTGTGCACGTTGTATACGGCATGGCGTTTACCACGCTGTTTTTCCGAAATTTTTATTTAGGCATTCCCGATGAGTTGGTTAAAGCCGCCAAACTCGACGGAGCGGGCTTTTTCACAATTTTCTTTAAGATTTTATTACCGCTTTCCACGCCGATTATTATGGTCACGGTCATCTGGCAGTTTACCGCCATTTGGAATGACTTCTTATTTGGTGTGGTGTACTCAGGCTCTGAAACACAACCTATTACTGTCGCGTTGAATAACTTGGTCAACACCAGTACCGGCATTAAGGAATATAACGTAGACATGGCCGCCGCTATCATTGCCGCGCTTCCTACCTTATTGGTTTATGTATTAGCAGGAAAATACTTTGTTCGTGGCCTAACGGCAGGATCGGTAAAAGGATAATTATTATGGCAACACTAGAACTGAAACAGATCCGCAAAACCTACCCAAAAGCGGACCAAGAAACATTGAAAGGCATCGATATCAGTATCGAATCCGGTGAGTTTTTGATTTTGGTTGGCCCTTCAGGCTGCGGGAAATCCACATTGATGAATACCATCGCTGGACTCGAAGATATTAATGAAGGTGAGATTGTTATTGATGGTACTGATGTCGCAAGCGTAGAGCCAAAAGACCGTGATATTGCGATGGTGTTTCAGTCTTATGCACTGTACCCAAATATGACGGTAAGGGGGAATATCGCGTTTGGTTTGAAAATTCGGAAAATGCCGCAAGTCAAAATCGATGCAGAGGTCAACCGCGTGGCTGAAATGCTGCAAATCGAACAGTTGCTTGACCGTAAGCCGTCACAGCTTTCGGGTGGACAAAGACAACGTGTGGCCATGGGGCGCGCACTGGCTCGTAGACCTAAGCTATATCTGTTTGATGAGCCTTTGTCGAATTTGGATGCCAAATTACGAGTTGAAATGCGCCATCAAATCAAGCGCCTACACCAAAAGCTCAACACCACCATCGTGTATGTCACCCACGATCAGATTGAAGCCATGACGTTGGCGGATCGGATTGCGGTCATGAAAGATGGTGAGTTGCAGCAGTTAGGGACACCTAAAGAGATCTACAACAAGCCGAATAATATGTTTGTTGCCGGTTTCATGGGGTCACCGTCAATGAACTTTATTAAAACGATGGTCGATCTCGATAACGAAGACAATCCGATTATTCGAGTTACCGGGTCAAATGATCAAGAGCATCATATAAAGCTACCTCAATCAATGCGCCAGCAAGATGGAAAAGAGGTGGTGATCGGACTAAGACCTGAACATATCAGTGACTCACAAGGTGAAGATACGACCGCCTCGACGCTGTTGGATTTAAAGCTAGAAGTTCTAGAGCCGACCGGGCCTGATACGATTGCCATGATTAAGGTGAATGACCAAGAGGTAGCGTGTCGTCTTTCACCAGAGTTTGAGGTGAGTGTAGGGCAGATGGCGCCTCTGCATTTTGACCTGTCAAAAGCGGTATTTTTTGATGCGAAAACAGAAAATCGGATTGATTTTTAACAAGGCTCAATGAATCGCAACCGTTCTAAAGTGCACCTTCCATTTGAGTGATGACCGATTTCAGATAGGTCATCAGCTTGAATGTTCGGGGGAGTATTCAAGCTGATTTTATACTTGGGATGGTGCACTTTACTCATGAATGTCACGAGTACAAAAAAGTGAAAGTGGGAGGATGACTCACTTTCACTTTTTTTGTTTGACGCTGTTGGGTAGTTCAAGCCGACCGTGCTAAGTGCTAAGTGCTAAGTGCTAAGTGATTTCTGTTATGCGCTATGTGTCATTTACCCCCCTTTTGGCGATTTCAATGGGTCATTTCCCACACATTTATTTACATTTAGCTTAGGTAGAGAACTCAAATTCATCGTCATACACTGACTTCTTATTATTCAATCCCTTACCGATAAAGGCTTGAGCACAATTTGTTACAAACTGGCTTGTTAATTGCTCTATTAGAAGCATCAGCCCATAGATGGTGCTGTTTTATTACTAAGGAGAATAAATAATGTTTAAGCCTCTTACCCTGCTGTCTGTCTCTGCTCTGGCATTGACAAGTTTTAATGCTGCTGCGAACTGCGATCCGGGTGAAATCGTGATCAAATTCAGTCATGTAACCAATACAGACAAACACCCTAAGGGAATTGCTGCTTCGTTGTTAGAAGAGCGTGTAAACACGGAAATGAACGGTAAAGCTTGTATGCAAGTTTTCCCTAACTCGACACTGTACGATGATGACAAAGTGTTAGAAGCCATGCTAAACGGTGATGTTCAATTAGCGGCTCCATCGTTATCAAAGTTTGAAAAGTTCACGAAAAAGTTCCGTATCTTTGACTTACCGTTTCTGTTTGACGATGTGGAAGCCGTCGATCGTTTCCAAAATTCAGAGTCAGGTGACAAGCTTAAAAATGCGATGCAAAGACGCGGATTGCAAGGTTTGGGTTTTTGGCACAATGGCATGAAGCAAATGTCGGCTAACGTACCGCTCATATCTCCCAAGGATGCCGATGGCCTCAAGTTCCGAGTTCAGGCTTCGGATGTTCTGGTCGCTCAGTTTGAACAGCTTGGTGCAAACCCACAAAAAATGTCGTTTAAAGAAGTGTACGGTGGCCTTCAAACTAAGGTTATCGATGGTCAGGAAAATACTTGGTCAAACATTTACGGTAAGAAGTTCTTTGAAGTTCAAGATGGCACAACAGAAACTAACCACGGTATTTTAGATTACCTCCTTGTGACGTCGAATGACTTCTGGAAAGAACTGCCTGATGATGTTCGTGATCAGCTTGGTACCATCATCAAGGAAGTGACAGAGGCGCGTAACGCGAAATCTTCTGAAGTGAATCTTGCGAACCGTAACAACATTATTGAAGCGGGTGGTGAAGTTCGTACGTTAACCGATGCTCAAAGACAAGAATGGGTGACGGCGATGAAACCTGTTTGGAAGAAATTTGAGAAAGATATCGGCGCAGATCTTATTGAAGCGGCTATCGCATCAAATAATTAATCTCTCCTTTTTAAATGCCCACTCCATTGGTGGGCTTTGTTGTTTCTTGGCACTGGTTTTGGGTGCCACATTACCTGATGGATCTAAGCATGTTTGAGAAAGCAGGAAAAGTAACGGACGCGATAGAAGAAACCCTCATTGCTTTTTTCTTAGGCGCGATGACGTTACTCACATTTGTCAATGTGGTTTTTCGATACGCCTTTAATGACAATATTTTATGGGCACTTGAGTTAACGGTATTTATGTTTGCGTGGATGGTGTTAGTCGGCGCATCTTACGGCGTAAAAAAGCACTTTCATATTGGTGTTGATGTCATCATTAACATGGCACCAGAGAAGCTACGTAAAGTGTACGCTATGGTTGCGGTGACCAGCTGTCTCGCTTTTTCAATATTATTGCTTATTGGTTCGTGGAATTATTGGTACCCGTTTGCGACCGAGCGCGCGTGGTATGAAACCGACGATATTCCAATGCCAGAGATGCTTCAGTTTATGTCTGATTGGTTGAATGAAGGAGAACGTTACGAAAAACTGCCTCGTTTTATTCCTTATATGGCATTACCGATTGGCATGGCGCTATTGACCTTCCGATTTACTCAGATTGCGTTTCAGGTTTTTAGTGGAAAACTGGACCGAATGATTGCAGGTCATGAAGCGGAAGAAGATCTCGATGCTTTGAGAGCGGATGTGTTGGCGGGGAGTGACGATGATGCGATGGCGCCTTTGACTCCTGATTCGTATAAAAAATCGGATGTGAACGTGAAACCAAACGGCAAGGAAGACTAGAACATGGCCATGTTATTTCTATTTTTAATGGTAATCGCGTTCATGCTGATTGGCGTGCCAATTGCGATTTCTTTAGGTTTATCCAGTATCATTTTTTTATTGATACATTCAGATGCGTCTCTCGCGTCTGTGGCACAAACTCTGTTTAATGCGTTTGCCGGGCACTATACGCTACTGGCGATTCCATTCTTTATTCTTGCCTCGAGCTTTATGTCTACGGGTGGGGTAGCGAAACGTATTATTCGTTTTGCGATTGCGATGGTTGGTTGGTTCCGTGGTGGACTTGCCATGGCATCAGTCGTGGCGTGTATGATGTTTGCAGCCTTGTCGGGTTCTTCACCGGCAACGGTGGTCGCGATTGGTAGTATCGTTATCGCAGGTATGGTTAAAAATGGCTATACCAAAGAGTTCGCCGCTGGGGTTATTTGTAACGCGGGTACGTTAGGTATCTTAATTAGATCGGAAGAGCGG
>NZ_JBNGCJ010000505.1:0-3423 GCF_049974785.1 Vibrio genomosp. F10 str. 9ZD137 | reverse complement strand
AGACGCTGCCACAATACATTATAAGGTGTACGCGCAATAATAACCGGTAAACCACTACGGTCGGTGCCCATACTGATAGGGATTTGTTTCACTAACTGTTGTGCTTTTCGTGTTGCTTCTTCGCGCAAATCGAGATCATACCGAGCCATCACTAAGTTCGTCATCAAAATGTTATAGCGTTCTTTATTCGTCGCAGAAACAGGGGTTTCTTGGTTAGCTTCACGCCAATCAATCAGTGAAATCTTAAACCCAAAACGGTTATTGGCTTCAAGCTGTTCAATATTGTAACGACTGCCAAGTTCCACATCTTCATCGGCAGAGATCCACGAGAACCAACCGGTTTCAACAAGATTATCGGACTGCTTAACAATATCGACATTTCTTTCTTGAAGCATGGCCAAAGCGGTTTCCCAAACCTTAACGGCTTCGTCTTTTCGCAATAACCAGAGCGTCACTTCACCGTTGATATTGGTTTCAGTGCGAGCGCCAGGTACCAACTCTAAAATCTGCTGTGGAGGGCGAATATCAACGTCACGCCCAAGTTCACCATTAAACTCCCCTGCAGGAATGACAAAATCATCGTAAAGATAGGGCTTTGCGTCCGCTGGGGCCTGCCATTCTTTGAACTCAGGGGTATTTAAGTATTCAAAATCATCTTTTGCTTGGCGTCGATGGGAGGGATCGCTTGAGCATGCACTTAAAACAAGAACAGCTAGTGACGTCATGACTAGCTGATGAGAAAACTTCATTGGAACTCCTAAAAAAGCCAAGAAAAAGATCTTGGCCATTCTTTGTAATTAATTAGTAAATACCTGAATCAGTCAACGCTTTGCTAACAACAGGTTGTGCCGATTCTGAAAGAACGGTCAGTGGCAATCTTAAACAGCCATGCTCAATCAAACCAAGCTTATGAGCCGCCCATTTCACTGGAATAGGGCTTGATTCAACAAACAGATCTCGATGCAAAGGCATTAAACGCTCGTTGATCGCTCTCGCTTCTTCCATTTCACCTTGAGCAGCAAGCTTAAACATTTTCGCCATGTCTGCCGCAGCAATATTGTTCGTGACTGAAACAACCCCGTTACCACCAGCGGCAACAAAATCAAGACCAGAACTGTCATCACCACTAAGTAAGATAAAATCTTCGCCACAAAGTTCACGGTGAATTGCAACTCTTTCTAACTCTCCCGTAGCGTCTTTCAATGCAACGATACTTTCAATTTTTGATAGTCGAGCAACGGTTTCTGGCAACAAATCGACCGCAGTACGGCCAGGAACGTTATAAAGGATTTGAGGAACATCACTCACTTCAGCTATCGCTTTGTAATGCTGATATAAGCCTTCTTGAGTTGGCTTGTTGTAATAAGGGGTTACGCTAAGGCACCCAGCAATACCTGAATTATTCAGCAAACGGCTGAAAGTAACAGACTCGTGAGTCGCATTAGCACCAGTACCAGCAATAACAGGGATACGGCCAGCAGCAAATTCAACCGTTTTGTGGACGACTTTAACATGCTCTTCAACGGTTAGTGTTGCTGACTCACCGGTTGTACCGACAGCGACAATACCATCAGTGCCTGCATCCACATGGAAATCCACCAATTTTTTCAGGCTTATGTAATCGACCTCACCATTAGAATTAAACGGTGTAATTAATGCAACAATACTTCCTGAAAACATGTTTTTCTCCATTATTTGATACTTTCTGCATGGTACTGTATGGCTCTTGCGTATGACAAGGCGTTAAAGGGATATATAGCACCTGTTATGTTGAATATTTATCACATGTTTGACCTTTGGCATAGTTATTCACCTACATAATTGGGAAATAATGATCATAGAACAGTAAACAAGCAAAACCGAGACTCGAAATGCCTCGTTTTTTCACACAATTCAGCAACAAAACCCAGTGCTTCAAGGAAGCATATTGATGCTTCTGTGCTAACATACCTATTAATAGCCCTCATTTAACGTGACATTATGACTCAACATCTAGTAATTACCGCCGTCGGCACAGACCGCCCAGGTGTGTCGAATCAAATCGTTCACCTAGTGACTCAATCAGGGTGCAATATCATCGACAGTCGTATAGCTCTTTTCGGTAACGAGTTCACTCTTTTGATGCTGGTTTCTGGAAACAACAACAGCATAACGAGAGTCGAGACGACGCTTCCTCTTTTAGGTCAAGAGCACGACCTTATTACCATGATGAAACGCACTTCTACCCATGAAGTTGTCGATCACGCTTACACACTAGAAGTCTTCATCGAATCCGATGACAGAATGGGCTTGACTGAAGAGTTCACTCAATTCTTCGCAGATAGACAGATCGGTTTAGCATCACTCAGTGCTCAGACTATCAATAAAACACAGGTCGGGCTTAATAACGACCAATTTCATATCGCCCTAACGGCCACCGTGGGTTCACAGTGTAACCTCATGCAGTTACAAGAAGAGTTCACTCTTTTCTGTCAATCACTGGCTGTGCAAGGGTCTCTTAATTTCATAAAAAATAGTCAATAGAAAGGATTATCGATGAATACTTTGACTGCTGGCACGCCAGCCCCAAACTTCTCTCTTTTAGATCAAGATGGCAAAACCGTATCACTTGGTGATTTTGAAGGTAAAAAAGTTCTTTTCTATTTTTACCCGAAAGCCATGACACCTGGCTGTACAACACAAGCACAAGGGCTTCGCGACATTAAAACGGAATTAGACGATCATAACGTAGTCGTTCTAGGCGTGAGCATTGACCCTGTAAAGCGTCTGGGAAAATTTATCGAGCGAGACAACCTTAATTTCACTCTTTTATCTGATGAAGAGCATGCTGCCGCTAATCAATTTGGGGTTTGGGGAGAAAAGAAATTTATGGGCAAGATCTATGATGGTTTGCACCGCATTAGCTTTTTGATCAATGAACAAGGTGTCATCGAGCATGTGTTTAATAAATTTAAAACCAAGACTCACCACGAAGTGGTTTTAGATTATCTAAACGAAAACAAGTAACCGACCGTTTCAGTGAATCGTTCTCAAACAATCGTTCTTAGATGACGGTACCTAGATAACCGTTTATGGAAATATAAATGCCAGCTCGTCGATATCGAGCTGGCATTTTAGTTTATAGAACCGCTTGTGTTAAACCACAAACTTATTCAGTAGCGCATCTTGCTGATGGATATTATCTTTCTGTGTTTGCATCGCTATATTGGTGTTTTCAGCTGAATCGGCCACTTGTGTCGATAAGTCTTTAATCTTCACCGTATTATTGTTGATTTCTTCAGCAACTAAGCTTTGTTCTTCCGCGGCGGATGCAATCTGTAAATTCATATCAGAGATTTGCTGAATGGCATTACTGATACTTTCTAGCGAAGAATTCGCGGCTTGCGCTTTATCAACAGCATCGATAGCGGTTGTTTTACTTTC
>NZ_JBNGCJ010000504.1:0-3307 GCF_049974785.1 Vibrio genomosp. F10 str. 9ZD137 | reverse complement strand
CCGATTGAACGCATTCATAGAGTAGTCAAGCTCATTCAACTGGGAAAAGACAAAAGGATAGGAGAGCTAGGCCTTGATGAGCAGCATGAGTTAGCTCAACTTGCTCGGCAGTTCGATAATATGCTCGATTCTCTTCAACAGCGAAAGATAGAAATAGAACAGGCCGCATTGCAACTGGAAGTTAAAGTCAAAACTCGAACCGCAAGCTTGGAAGAGAAAACCGCTCAATTGGAGCACCACATCACGTTGCTCAATCAAACAAGAGACAAACTCATCATTAACGAAAAGCTGGCCGCATTAGGCGAGCTAACCGCGGGCATTGCTCATGAAATAAACAACCCAACCGCCGTAATTCTTGGCAATGCGGAGCTGATCAAAATAGAACTTGGTGATGATGCAAAAAAAATCGAAGAAGAAATTGATTCTATTTTGGAGCAAATTGATCGAATACGAAACATTACCCGCAGCCTTCTACAGTACAGCAGACAGGGTGGCATACAAGATGAAATCAATTGGGAACGCGTCAATCCGATCATAGAAGAAAGTATGACCCTTGTTAAAACTGGCGCGAACAAACGAGGCATTACCTTTATCGCTGATTTGCATGCCCGAACCTCCGTCGAAGTTAATCGCCATCAGTTCCTTCAGGTGTTAGTTAACCTTCAGATGAATGGAATTTATTCAATGAACGGGCAGGGGACGCTTACTATTTCCAGTCACGATTGGTATGAAAATGAGGTTCTCAAAGGCGCTGTCATTCGAGTTGCTGATGAAGGGTGTGGTATTAGCCCTGAGCATTTGAAACGCATCTTTGACCCTTTTTATACGACCAAGCGTGATGGCACGGGACTGGGGCTATCAGTATCGCAAAGTATCGTCAGCCAATCCGGTGGGCAAATAAAAGTAGAGTCGGCATTGGGGAAAGGCAGCGTATTTAGTGTTTATTTACCCAAGAAAGATGACAATACGCATTCAGTATTACTCACTTAGTGTATCAGTCAGTAAATAAAGGACAAAGTTGAAATTTATCCAGGTTTGCGGTGTAATTTATGTGATCTAAAGCAAACAAGACTTGAAGTTCTTGCTACGAACAAGTAACGTTGCGCCGTTTGTATGTCATCCATTAAATTGAAGGTAACCGCATTGATCTCCACAGCGAACATCACCCAGCAGTTTGGCGCTAAGCCACTTTTTGAAAATATTTCTGTCAAATTTGGCGAAGGCAATCGCTATGGTTTAATCGGTGCGAATGGTTGCGGTAAATCAACGTTCATGAAAATCCTCAGCGGTGAATTAGAGCCTACTGGTGGAAACGTCAGTTACGATCCGAATGAACGTGTCGCTAAACTAAACCAAGACCAGTTTGCTTATGAAGAGTTCACTGTGATTGATACCGTCATTATGGGTTACAAAGAGCTTTGGGAAGTTAAGCTAGAACGTGACCGTATTTACTCACTGCCGGAAATGAGTGAAGAAGACGGCATGAAAGTTGCGGATCTAGAAGTCCAGTTTGCTGAAATGGACGGTTACATGGCCGAAGCCAAAGCAGGCGAACTTCTCCTAGCCGTTGGTATTGAAGAGTCGTTGCATTTCGGACTGATGAGTGCGGTGGCTCCTGGTTGGAAACTTCGTGTCCTACTCGCACAAGTTCTGTTTGCAGACCCGCATATCATGTTGCTTGATGAACCCACCAACAACTTGGATATGGATACCATTGCTTGGCTTGAAGAAACATTGAATCAGCGTAATTGTACGATGATCATTATTTCCCATGACCGTCACTTCCTAAACTCTGTATGTACCCATATGGCCGATCTGGATTATGGTGAATTACGCTTGTTCCCTGGCACCTACGACGAATACATGACAGCAGCAACACAAGCGCGTGAACGTCTATTGACCGATAACGCGAAGAAAAAAGCCCAAATTGCTGAGCTACAAACGTTCGTATCGCGTTTCTCTGCAAATGCATCTAAAGCGAAGCAAGCAACATCACGAGCTAAGCAAATCGATAAGATTCAATTAGAAGAAGTCAAAGCTTCTAGCCGTCAAAGTCCATTCATTCGCTTCGAGCAATCAAAAGAATTGTTCCGTAATGCGCTAGTAGTGGAAAATCTATCACAAGGCTTTGAAGAAGACTTATACAGTAAGTTCGATGCGATCTTTGAAGTTGGTGAACGTGTTGCCATTATTGGTGAGAATGGTGTTGGTAAAACCACACTGCTTAACACGCTAGCTGGTGCCTTAGAAGCGCGTACCGGTGAGTACAAATGGTCTGAAAACTCTAACATTGGTTACTATGCCCAAGATCATGCTCATGATTTCGAAAATGATATGAATCTGTTTGATTGGATGAGCCAATGGCGTCAAGAAGGCGAAGACGAGCAAGTTGTCCGTGGTTTCCTTGGTCGTATGCTATTTGGTCAGGATGATATTAAGAAGTCGGTCAAAGTAATTTCTGGTGGTGAGCAAGGTCGTATGCTGCTTGGTAAGATCATGATGCACAAACCTAACATTCTGTTGATGGATGAGCCAACCAACCACATGGATATGGAATCTATCGAGGCGTTAAACCTAGCGCTTGAGAACTACAAAGGAACCCTGTTCTTTGTTTCTCACGACCGAGTATTCGTTGACTCTCTTGCAACCCGTATTCTTGAAATCAAAGATAATATGATTCATGATTTCCGCGGTACCTATGCAGAGCTTCTTAAGGCCCGAGCTGCTGAAAGCAAATAATCGTTACGTTCCCCATTAACGAAAGCCCATCATCAAAGATGGGCTTTTCTATTTCATAATGGCATTTCATATTGGTCGGTATACACATTAATCGATAGTATTCCAATGTTCCTTAAGCATTTAAGTTCGCCTTCAGTATTTAAATTCGCCAACAATACGCTCCAGTTTTTCCCCCACCTGATTAACCTGAACACTGCACTCTGCTGATTCTGAAATCGTGGTGTACGTGCTACCTGCCAAGTCAGCAATTTGCGTAATATTACGGTCTATATCTGACGACACCATCGACTGCTCCTCGGATGCTGTCGCTATTTGAGTGTTCATATCAAACATCTCGCTGATCTGCTCGGTAATCAAGCCAATTGCGGAGACCGCTTGTGCCGTTTTATCATTGGTTATATGTGCCTGTTCCAAGCTATTTTGCATTAAATCAATCGTTCCTTTTACACCTGCTGTTAACCCATTTATTGTTGACTCAATTTGCTGGGTAGAGTTGTTGGTCATTAATGACAATTGGCGCACTTCGTCAGCAACCACTGCAAAGCCACGACCATTCTCGCCCGCACGC
>NZ_JBNGCJ010000503.1:0-10113 GCF_049974785.1 Vibrio genomosp. F10 str. 9ZD137 | reverse complement strand
AGCCAGCGCCATGTTATTAAATGAAGGCGTCACGCGCACACCGGGGTTTGCGTTCTACAATTTGCAACAGGCGGGCGAATTTGTTGCTTGGATCACCACACAATACGACCACTTTAAACAACTCGCTCAGGCAACCACATCTTACGGAAAACTGACCGATATTAGTGTGAACATTGAAGGCAACCACGTTTACTTAGTCTTTGAGTTTTTAACCGGCGACGCTTCTGGTCAAAATATGGTGACCATCGCAACCAACGCCGTCTTCGAGCATATTCTAGCGGCAACACCCGTTGAACCAGAGTACGCTTTCTTAGACGGCAATTTATCTGGCGACAAAAAACCGAATGCGCATTCTCTTCGTAGCGTAAGAGGTAAAAAAGTAACGGCAGAGGTACACCTATCAAAAGCGCTGATTCAAAAATATTTGCACACCACCCCTGAAAAAATGATGCAATTTGGGCAAATGACAACCGTCGGTGGAGCGCTGAGTGGTACGATAGGCATTAACGCTCATTATGCCAATGCACTGGCAGCGCTCTATATCGCTTGCGGCCAAGATGCCGCCTGTGTTGGAGAATCTGCGGTAGGTATGACACGAATGGAGCTCAACAAACACGGTGGGCTTTATGCCAGTGTCACTCTACCTAATATCATGGTTGGGACGGTAGGCGGAGGAACCAACTTACCCAGTCAAAAAGCCTGCCTCGATATATTGGGGTTACATGGTACCGGTAAATCTCAAGCACTCGCTGAAGTCGCAGCCGTATTGTGTTTAGCCGGAGAGCTTTCTATCGTGGGCGCTTTTTGTGCGGGTCATTTTTCCAGGGCTCATCATAAGTTGGCTCGGTAGCTTTCGGTTTTTAAAATTCAAATATTAAGTCAATGAGTTTTATACTTCTATAACATTGAGCGAGCCGGTCGAACACTGGCTCGAACTGTTACCGTCTTCTCGATTCTTAATCTTAGGGCGATATTTCACAGCGAGCTCAAAATACGATGTGTATAATTTAAATTATCACTTTTCGTTTATTTTTACTTATGAAGCCTCGTTCAAACTCCATCACTGACCTGTACCCTTTGCTAATCCCCGGGCTAAAGCTTTCGGCAGTTATCGAGTTTGGCCCTAACGATACCTTATCGTTTGCGACGCATATCATTGGGCACAAGAGTGAACACTATATCGTGATCGATATGCCCACAAAGGCTAAAGAAGCGTTATTGATGAGGAAAATTGACAATACTTCGATCATTATTCGAGGTATCTGCCATACCAAACTGGGCCATGTGATCGCATTTAAAACGCGGATACTGAGTAAAATATCTCGCCCTGTGCATGCTATATTTTTACGTCAGCCTAAGCATTTTATTTCAAAACCGACTCGCACCCATGAGCGCTTTTCTTTCGACATACCCGCGGTTATCACCGAGGAAACCAAAACCTATCAGGGTCATTTAGTGGATATTTCGGTATCAGGCTGTGCCCTGTTTCTTGCTGGCGAAAACGAGCTCACATTAAGCAGCGTGATCGAGGTGCAATCTGAAGTCACTGAGTTGCTTGATAAAAATATTAAATACACTATTGCGAATATTCAAAAGCAAAAAGAGGGACATAAAATCGGGATACGATTCAGCGCTCCCATCGAAATGAACGACAGCATTAAAAACAAAATATTAGAACTTGCCGTACTATCAAACGCTTTATAAACCGGATGCTCCAAACACACTGTTGCCTATGTTACTCGCTTAAGCACTCTTCTTTTAAGTAAACGAAAGCTTGGTAGAGTTCATTTTGCTTGATCGGTTTTACAATGATGTAATCCGCGCCCTTATCCAAAAATTCTTGTTTAGTGTCGAGCATGCCATCCGCTGTACAAGCGAAAATTGCCACTTTGCTCTGCAATTCTTCCCTGATGATTCGAGTCGCTTCTATTCCACTAAACTTAGGCAATTGATTATCCATCAGTACCAAATCGTATTGTCGATTTTTTACCTCTTCTATGGCCGCTTGACCATCTTTCACCCACGTAATATTCATGCCATAGTTTTCACAAAACGCTCGGGCGATAAATGCGTTGGTATGGTTATCTTCTACAAGTAATACGTCTAGTGATCGGTCAAACAGCTCTGCAGGCGCGGTTTCAGTTTCTCCAAGATTGTCTGTTGTGGTCGACACCTCACGGTTCACTCTTTCAACCGGAATATCAATTGAGAACGTGGTACCTCGTCCTAGATCACTATCAATCTCATATCGCCCATCAAGCAATTCAATCAGACTTTTGGTAATCGTCAGGCCTAGGCCACTCCCACCATATTCGCGAGATATGGATGAACTGGCCTGAACGAAGGGTTCAAAGATACGTTCCAAAAGAGACGCATCAATGCCTATCCCCGTGTCTGAGACTCTGATATGTAACAGGGAGCCTACACTATTGTCAGTGTGGGAATTGTCAGTGTGAGTAATGCTTACTTTGACGGAACCTTCGTGAGTAAACTTGATGGCATTACCGACTAGATTAAATAAAATTTGATTCAATCTAACTTGGTCAGTAGCAATGATGTCACTTTGCTCAAAGTCTGTTTCTACGATGAACTCCACACCTTTCTCTTGGCACAAGGGATAAAATATTTTCTCTATGGTTTTGGATATTTCAATCGATGCGAAATAAGAACGCTTGATCTTATATTTACCTTGCTCTATTTTTGAAAAATCAAGGATGTCATTAAGAACAGCTAATAAATGCTCACCGCTGTTGCACAGTACATTGATGTTTTCTAGCATCACCGGATCGAGGGTAGAACCTCTGAGTAACTGCGATACACCCAATATGCCATTCAGTGGTGTTCTTAGTTCATGACTCATTTTTGCAAGAAAATCAGCTCGTAATCGGGCTAATTCTTCCGCTTGAACTCGCGCCGCTTCACTCTGTTTTTCTGCATTAATTAGACTCGTAATATCTTGTCCCTGAGTGATAATCCATCGGACATGTTCATTCACTTTTATAGGCGATAAATTCCAACGGAACGTCTTTTCTGCGATGGGGATATTAACGCCTGTCAGCGTCGCGCCTTGTGCCGCCATTTTTATTTTAGGCCACAATTGGTCAACCAGGATTTGATGGGTACCATCGCCGGCTTTATGGGCATTAAAGTACTTTTCTCCGGCTGGGTTTATTTTTACTATTTCCCCTTGTGCATTCCAAAACAGTATCGGAGAAAGAGAAAAGTTAAACAGATCCTCAAATTGCTTCTCTTGTTCAGTCAAACGTTTAAAAGAGTGCTCTAACGCATTTCCTATGAGATCAAACTCTTTCACTTTACTACCCACAAAATGTGTGATCTCCCTTTTATCTGCAGAGCTTTCTGCATAATCCATTAAAGAATCCAGCTCTACTGAGACGCGTTTATTTAACCAGTACCAGGTAACGATACCGAGTAGGAGCATAAACACCATGAGGACACCACCCCACCAGTTATAGTGATAATTAAATTCAACGGGAGATATCCGACTTTGTACGGTATAGATGGTAATAGAGGTCGATGTGCCACTGATGCTCAACGGTGTTGCAACCACGATATAGCGGCCTGAAGTAGGTAAGCCTGCGAAATTGCTAAGGACGTCATGATCCTCATAGTCGGTATTCACATTTCCAATGGTTGACGCGATCACTTCCTTGTCCGTCACCATTAATGCACTGTCTGAATTACTTCCCTGCTTTATAGCATCCATTAAAGAGAAATTACTATTGAGAACGATACCTATGTGATACATCGCCAGTACTTCACCCGTACTTAGATCGACAATTGGAATGCGTCTTAAAAGCAATATCTTCGAGCCTAGAAGAGACGACGCTCTAACGAGGTACCAGTTACGGCTTCGATTAATACTTTGACTCATCTCTGTCAGCGAACTATCTTCTATCCCAAAAAAAGTATAGCTTTCATCGCCCCAAAATATTTTGTCTTGGATAGTAAGGTAACGAAAGTCGGGGGTGAGTTGGGGATTCAACTCATCAATATCGGTAAAGAATTGTTCCAGTAAATCCGTATTCTCTCTGTGCAATGCCTTAATTAATGTTTCATTTCTACTGTAGCTATCTTGCTGCGTTCGTAACGATGTCAGCTCTAAGTTGAATAAAGTTTGGACTAAACTGTCCGTTTGGCGTCGTGTCCTTTCTACTTCTGACTCTACTGCACGCGAGGTGGCCTGCGAATTTTGGAATAAAACAAACAACGTCACAGCAGCCATCACCGAGAATACAGTTCTAGTAATAAGTGTCGCTAGATTTGTCGATTTATTGCTCAAAGACAGTCTAAATATCATTCTAAATCCGAATACCTAAATGCGTAACGCTTAAGCTCGTCTAATCGCTGACCAACATCGTCTGAAGTGACGACCTCAAAGTCACCAGAATACAGAACGGGGACTTTAGCGCCTTCAAGATCGAGTTTAATCGCCTCTGCCATGGCGATGCCCGTATCGTCGTTCATCCGCATCACAGTGACGTCTAACTCACCCATCTCAATCGCTTTAAGTTCTGCGCTGCCGCCTCCCCAACCGTTTAGAATAACGTCATCACGGCCAAGCTCTTTCAATGCGTCAGCCGCCCCTAGTGCAACATCAGTTGAACAGGCATAAATAAATGAAATATCACGTTGATTGTCCAGTGCTCGTAATGCCGATTGGTAGCCTGACTCTCTCGTCGCCTGAGTATAAAATGAGGACGAAAGCGTGTAATTGCCTTGGTGACTCATCCCTTGAATAAAGGTATCGCCTCGCGCATCACTGATGTATCCCTTTGAGTAATAGAGCATTGAATACGCGCTCTTTTCAGGTATGTTTTGTTTAAAATATTGTTCTAAAAGCTTGGTCCCTCTCGCATGGTCAAAACCTACGTACATAAAAGGCTGCCTATCATCCCAAGACCGCACGGGTGTTGTAATATTTTGTAGAATCAACTTAGTGTCTGTCGAGCCCAACACATGCTCCATAAACTTCCGGTGTCTAACGGTATACAAAGTAAAAACCAAATAGTCCGATTTATCTTTAAGTGCTTGCATTAGCGATTCATTTTGTTGTCGAACATCACTGTTTATACGAGTCACCACCTTATTTAATCGATAATCAATACCTAGCTTCTTCATTCTCACTTCAAACGCTTTGATATTTCGTACCCAATAATCTGAAATTTGATCTCCCGGATAAATGATAGAGATGGTCACAGGACGATCTTGAGTGATAGACAGTTTTTTAGGGGATTGACTAACTAACGTCGCTAGTGAATTCGTTAGCGCGTATTCGGAAGGATGCGCCTCTAAAAACTCATAGTAACCCCAGTAATCCGACAGCTCTTGTGAGGAATGCGCGTAAAGAGTAGTAGAAGGTAGAAGTAAAATAACCAGTGTGATTAAACGCGTTATATTTGGCATCATTGAGATCGTTTTCTTATTTGGATTCATATTCTATGCGCTCTTTCCCCGGAAGGTAAGAGCGCTAGAACCATTATTGACCAGCAATCCAACGAGTTAGTTTTTATCGTCTCGTTCTAGAAAGCAAAAGCCTGTCAGCGCAGACAAGAACAAAAAGCGCAAACTAATACACGGATAAAAGCGACGACTAGAACGTAAACGCTAAGTTTGCTGATAGCCCATATTGGTTGTCACCTGCATAATTCCCTGCAAAATCTAAACTGACTAAGTCTCCTGGGCTTATTCCTATGCCTGCAGTGACAGAATCATCAAGCGTGTCTTCCAGATCGACTTGGTAGCCAGCTCGAAGTTGCGCCCACCCAAATGCATTTCCTTCAACACCAAAGCGAAGAAATTGCGTATCGTCGTTGTAGCCGCTAAATCGCGATTGATCGGTTAAGTCCCAGTCCATTGTCGCGACAAAGTACTCCATTGCATACGCACCAGAGACGGTTACCTGGGTATCTAATTTATACTGGGTAGCACCGTTGACAGCAACGACGGTATCAATCTCTTGAGAGATAAGATCTTTCACTGCGATAGCCGCCCTAAAGTCTTGATACAACCACACAGCTCCGAGATCAAGATTGAACGCACTTTTCGATGTTTCACTTTGGTCATAATCACCGATATCAAAATCTTCAACACTGATCACTTGCTTATACGTCGTCATGTCTTGAAATTTGGGCGTAATGCCCAGCGCAAAGTCCTGCCCGTTGAACGAAAAGCGTTTAGCTAATGCCACCCCAATCTCACTGTATCCAAAGGCGACCATGTCCACCGTTGAAGTTTCATATCGAGTAGGGATACCCGCCGATTCTGGCGCTATATCTGGAAGCGCCAGTATTTCTGCATAACCTCGTACAAAAATATTCATCGATAGAGCATTCAAAGGAATTGCAACCGCCGCACCGACGCCACCACTGGCGACAATCGGCTTATTTCCTGACAATGTATTCAGATGTGTATTGAGCTCATCAATTGTCGAAGTGTCAGAAGAGTTCGCTTCATATTTTGTAATCGTGTCTTGCAAGTCATCGATGGTATCTATGGTCTTATCGGTATCTCGAACATTACCCGCGACCGCTGGAAGTAGGATTCCAAAGGAATCATTATCTCGGTATACCGCAGCCAATGCTGGATTATGAAATGGCGCTAAAAGGTAGTCTGCGGTACTAACTCCGGTGTTCCCCATACCATTACTTCGAGCATCAGCCACAGAGGTTGCAGCATAAGAATTTGTTGCCAATATGACTAAGCCTATCGCCACTGATAATTTTGTTAGTTGTTTCATTTCCTTACCAACCTTTTTTATGTTCCCATAAATAAGGTTAATACATGTTCACAACTTGCACCGAATTTTTGCATTTATTGGGTTTTCAACAATAAATCCAATGACAAATCGCCAGTAACCAAGGACTCTTTTTGCGCTTTTGGGATACGTTTTAAACGATGTTCTATTTTAGAAGCATCGCTGCGATTCATGCCTGCGACATCACTCCAAACTAAGCTCAAAGGTGACTTCCCCTTGAGCGCTTTCGCCCCTTTACCTGAGCAGTGCTGCTGGAAGCGACGATCAACATCAGTAGTGATACCACAATACAATGCGTTACTAGGAGTCCTAACTAAGTATACATACCAGTTAGCACTCACTTTAGAATCGGTCATTAACTGGTTAAGCTCTCTAGAAGTGCTTTGACTTCATCAAGGTCTTTTTTCATATCGCTAAGTTCAAGCTTCAACTCAGAAACTTCCGCTTCCAACTGTTCAACTCTTGAATTACCGGCAGCGGGTGTTGGAATCGCAGCGGCTAAAGCTTCTATATCAACTTCGCCACTAAATAGGTGCTGGTAACGTGATTCACGCTTTCCCGGTTCTCTTGGCAGTTTCACCACCAAAGCTCCCGCATCACGATGACTCATGGCGTCTAGAATCGACTCCACTTCTTTTACATCTGAAAACTGACACAATCGGTTGGTGCGGGTTCTCAGCTCACCAGGTGTTTGTGCGCCACGAAGAAGCAAACAACATACGATGCCTCGTTCTTGTTCGGTAAACTTCAAATCACCAAATTCGGTATTACAGAAACGATGAATGTACTTTTTTGTACGGCTATTGAACGCACTTTCATCACTTACTAAACGTTTTGCAATCAACGCTTCCAGGGTGTCTTGAACCTCCGCATCGGTGATGGCCATAACTGGCTCACGATTACTCTTTTGATTGCAGGCGGTGGTGAGACTATTGAGCGTGAGAGGATAATAATCAGGCGTGGTTACTTCTTTCTCAATCAGGCAGCCGATAATTCTAGCTTCTAGTGGCGTTAATTCGATCGTCATATATTCATCATCCTTCTCGGTTTCGCTTATTCTGGACTCTAATTTACACCACTAATGTTCTGACATTAGCGGTACGATTCTCATATTGCCATTTTTATCAACCATAAAAATGCGAGAACGGTTTAATTCTACTTCCGTCACTTCAAGCCTTTCTCGTTCAGATCGGTAAGCATCTCGAAGTTTATACGATAACGCTTGCAAGCCTTCAACACTGTCATCGAGTTGAGGTTCGTCAATGTGATGGGCTTCTTCTATAGATTGAACTTGAAGCTCTATAGGTACAATGATGTCTGAAGGGTTCATGGGGTTCGGTTCTCTTCTCTGTGGACGACATAATATAGTGATTCAAACTAAGAAAACAATGCGTACATCAGTGGTTGGCTAATTATTCGGCAAGATCTGAATGGTATTGATCTAAAGACTGTTATGTCTTGGGCTCTTGTGCTTTAATCGTTGGTAGTTAACATTAATTATTGGGAAAAGGAACCTATGAGTAGTGTATTTGAAATCGTAAACCAAGCTCGTCGTAAAAATAAACTAAAACGTGAGCTTTTAGATAACGAAAAGAAAGTTCGCGATAACCGTAAGCGTGTCGATCTCCTAGAAAACTTAATGGATTACATTAAGTCAGACATGAGCCACGACGAAATCGTTGCTATCATCAAAAACATGAAAGCGGACTATGAAGATCGCGTGGATGACCACATTATTAAGAGTGCTGAAATCTCTAAAGCACGTCGTGATATCAGCCGCCGTATTCGTGAACTGACTGAAGAAGATAAGCAATCGACACAAGGCAAAAAATAGACGCCTTGATTAGCCGATTCTGACTCAACCGTCGCTGACGCTAATTGATTCAACACCTTGTGGTGAATGTTTTTAAAATCCGAGCCGATAACGCTCGGATTTCTTGTTTTTAGATGTCGGTATTTGTATGTCAGTGTTCGTGTTTGGCTAAATCATCTCTTTGGCAATTAAATGAAGCAAGAAGGTTTCTCGCTCTATACTCATGCCTTTTTTATCACTTTCCGCGATGGTCTTTTCATTATGGGCAATCGCATCGTGAATATTGACCCACATCGCTTTCATGCCATTCTTAATTTCATAATCTTCGTAGTTGGTGTCGCCCAACTGCCTATCGATTTTGCAGGTGTAGCAGTAAGAGATCATGTGCATTACATCGGCGTTATCTTTGTACCACGGTCGAAACTCTTCAACTAGGCCAAATGGTTTGATGGCATGGATGTTTTGAGCACCCGTTTCTTCTTCTAATTCACGGACCATACCCGCAATCACATCCTCACCATCGTCTAATCCGCCACCCGGAATCGTGTAATCGTGGTATCTCTCGGTATAGAGGAGCAAGATGTTTTCACCATCAACAACGATAGCTCTGGCCGCATTGCGCTTAAAGATAATTTTATCATCAAGGTGCTCGACACTCGGATGCACCATAGTCGTAAGATGTCTCATATTGTTTTTCTCAAAGGTAATTTGGGCGAATACTGCTTACTGGGCCAGCTTAATAACGGCCTAGCTCATTATTGGGATAACTCAATCGAGCGAACGGTGCTGTCTAGTTCGAATAAACACGCTGCCGCTTCCATATACTGCGGGTAATCCGTAAAGTGCTCTCGGTGAGTGAGTGTCATTTGCAACAGCTCTTCAGCCCGCATTAACTTCCAATAAAGTGGGCTAGTATGAAGCATAGCGGCTAACGGTTTGAACACGATTTTTTCGTAGGCACAGAATACGTTTTCTAGAATCACTTCGCGTTCATCTTCTGTGCTGATGGGCATCAACATGGCGGCTTTTGCACTTTGATAATGGGTATCTTTTGCTAGCAGTTCCATCACCGATGTATTGTGTTGGGCTAAGTCATGTAAGGCGGCGTGGATTAACTCAAGCCAATGTTCTTTCGTTAGTTCACGATGGCTGATGGCCTCAAATTCGTTACGGATTTTTTTCTCAATAGATCGTTGGCTTTTCAATAAAACCGTTCGCACCTTTTGAAAAGGCAAATGGTACTCTTTGCTCAAATCAATAATTAACGTATGGAATCCATTGTTGGGTAAGTGCAGGTTATTCTTAAAAGTAGCGAGTGCATTTTCTTGTTGTAGCGTAAGATCGCTCATCTGATTGTATTCCTTGGTTTGGCAACGTTCGCCAGCATTAGCCTCATTTTAAAGGATGCCCATTTCAGAATCCATCCCGCAAGCTGTTTATTATTGGCACGCAATGAACGACCAACGAATAGCGGCTGAATAGCGGCTAATGAAAGGTTCAATAGAGATCGGAAGAGCGGGTC
>NZ_JBNGCJ010000502.1:0-4786 GCF_049974785.1 Vibrio genomosp. F10 str. 9ZD137 | reverse complement strand
GAAAATGCACGCGTTTACAGTGCTCATGGCAGTGAACGCACAGCGATCTTTAACGACGAAACCGACAGCATTGATTATCACCTGCGAATACCTGGGCATTACCCGATCGGCGATCCAGTGATCATGGCTTATCGCACTCAGGTTTTCGTCACACGCAGTGATGTGGCTTTAGTTCGAGGAGTATCAACCGCACAGCCTTGTATCCTTGGGCTTTACGACTCATTAGGAAATGAGGTGACCTATGCCTAGATTCATTATCGTTGTATTGGATGGTTTTGGTGTGGGTGAAATGCCCGATGTCGCCCTCGTTAGACCACAAGATTGTGGATCGAACACTGCGAGTAAATTACTCGCACATTTCCCTCTAAAACGCTTGCCAGTACTCGAAAAACTTGGTCTACAGAATGTGGTCGATAACCCAGCTTCAATCATGTTAGCCAACCCACTGGCCAACACTGGACGGTCCAACCTCGCCCATCAAGGGGGGGACACGTTTATGGGGCATCAGGAAATCATGGGCACCCTGCCAAAGCCGCCATTAGAGCAGGCTTTTCAAGTGGCACTACCCGACATTGAAGCCGCTCTACTTAACCACGGATACAAAGCGGTTCGACATACTCAGCAAGGATTATCGGTTCTTGTCGTAGAAGAAGGCATTGTCATTGGTGACAATCTCGAGGCAGATTTAGGCCAAGTCTATAACCTTACGTGTAACTTCAACATCGTCACTTTTAACAAGTTACTCGAAATCGCAGCGGTAGTAAGAGGCGCCAATCCGGTCAGTCGAAATATCGCATTTGGTGGCAATATTAGCGATGAAACGAATGGCATTCTGAACACCGACCTCCCCTTTGTTGAGCACTCTAATGAAGAAAAATACGCGGCCATGGAACGGGTATTCAATGCCATTGAAATAAAAAATGATGTGGATGGGAAACCAACATATATTGGGGTGAACTCCCCAGATAGTGGCGCTTACGATGAAGGCTTTCAAGTCGCTCATTTAGGCTACGGTGTAGACGCCAAAACTCAAGTCCCGTGGCAGCTCCACAACCAAGGGGTTCATACTTGGCTCTATGGAAAAGTGGCCGATATTGTACAAAACCCGCATGGAACCTCCTACACATCTGTCGTCGATACCAATGAAGTGTTTCGTCTGCTGAATCTCGATCTCTCCACAGAAAGCCACGGCTTCTTTTGCGCCAATATCCAAGAAACAGATCTTGCAGGCCACCAACAAGATCCCAAACAGTATTGGAAGATATTAGAAAAAGCCGATCGCGGGCTTAGTAGAGTGATGGAACAAATGACCGATCAAGACGTTCTTGTTGTGATGGCCGATCATGGGAACGACCCGTTTATCGGCCATACCAAACATACGCGCGAGCAGGTGCCTCTACTGGCCTACAAAAAAGGTCAACAGGCACTTAATCTTGGCGTACGTGCAACCATGTCAGATGTCGGCGCAACAGTAAGTGCCTACTTTGGTGCTGACCTTCCAGAAAATGGGACGCCTATTATACCATTGGTCCACACACCCCAAACATGACTATGCGATTAATTTCTATGTACGATTGAGTCACTCTTTACTCGCGATTCTGAGTCGCCTCTTTGCTTCCCCCCCTAAGTAATAAGCAAAGAGGTTTTTTCATTCCGTTGCCCACCAAATTCGCCAAACCACATTCTCAAAGCTGCCAAAAGACAAGTTTGAAACTTTTCTACTTCCGAAACTCGTTGCTCACGTGGCTATCCAAAGAAAGTGTGACAACAAAGTTTAGCAACATGATCTAGCCTCACTAGCTAGCACAAAGTTGGACATTTCTGAGTTACGATTTTCCTAAATTAGTAAAGTAAGGGTTAATTGATGTATCACAAAGACTTATTGAAGGTTCTAAACAAATAACAGCAGATAGTAATTTAACTCTGTAAAAGAACACGTAAGTCCCTTTTTGGTTAACTGGCTTGGCGACAATGCAGAGCAATTAGATTAATGGCGTAGCATTGCCCATTTAGGCACCTGCCAATTTAATTCAATAATGAGTATGCGCATAAAAAATATCAGTGCTATAGAGAGTAGAGCGCTTAACGTGACCATCTCTGGTAAGTAAACTAATGTTATGGCGAAAATCATACAGCCTAGCATAACGGGCATGGCATATAGTTCTTTTGACAATAATAAGGATTTTTTTTGTAACAGCGTGTCGCGAATTACACCTCCGCCAATAGCCGTGATCACTCCCATCCAAATTGGTGCAACAGGTAAACCAAAATTAAGTGACCAAGCTTTGTAAGTTGCTTGAACTGCAAACATAGCAACCGCCAATGCATCCACATATAATATGGTTTTATAGAGGTATGACTTATCTAGTAGAGAGTGAATTAAAAAGGCAATAATGCTTGAGACTGCCGCCACCATTAGGTATTCCATGCTATGAGCCCAAAACACAGGCTGCCCCATGATAATATCTCTTAGTGTTCCCCCACCAACCGCGCTGACGGTACCAAAAACTAAAACTGCAAAAATATCAACATCATCATAGCGTAACGATAAAACGGTTGAAATAGAAAAAGCGGCAGTGCCTAGCATCGCGATAATATAACTAAGATCTTGCATCGTTTAGTCCCCTAGAAAATTGCCCTCTGTCATTTCCTACAGGGGGCATAAGCATATTTTATTTGATTAGGTTTTATCGAATTGGATAGGTGTCTTTTTCACATAAGCTAATATAAGGTTTTCCTCCCGTTCTGTTCATGAACTCATCTGTTGCTTGTTCGATTAACTCAGGAGAAGTTAATAGGTCTAACGCCATTGCCGCCATTACTTGCGAAGCTTGTATCACCCCTTTTTTACCAATATCCATACCATTCGTTGCAGTACACCCCCATTGGTGAGCGGATACATGTTGTGGCCAGCTAGAGAACATCGCGCCAATGGTTGGGATTATCCAGCTTAAATCACCAACATCTGACGAGCCCCCCATTTCGATAGTGCACTCTTTTGGTAGCACTGCCGTTGCCATGCCATCAGCAGGCACCCCCATTTCAGTTTGAATAACTTTGGCAAAAGCTTGCTCATCATCACTCCATTGAATTGGAAAGTGGTTATTTAAGTGTTGTGACATTCGCTCTGCTAGAACGTCATTAGGCAACAAATCATAACAGCCAGCTAACACTAAAATAGATTCCTGAGTTTGTGTTGCTAAAGCAGCCCCTTGAGCAATATCTTTTATCCAGCTAATATGTTTTTTAACGTTTTCAGCATTCGGCCCGCGATAGCGAAATACCACTTTTGCATAATCAGGGACAACATTAACGGCAGTTCCGCCATTCTCTATGATGTAGTGCATACGTGCGCTTGGTATAATATGCTCGCGCATCATATCGACGCCGTGAGTGAAAAGTTGCGCAGCCTGTAAGGCACTTCGGCCATCCCAAGGTGATGCACCTGCATGAGCTGTAACTCCCTTAAATTCAATCTCTAAATCCATAGAGGCTGTACTACGAAAATTAAAAGGTACTGTTACAGGGCCTGGGTGATGGTGGATACATACATCTAAGTCATCAAATACCCCTGCTTTTGCCATGTAATTTTTGCCAGCAAGCAGTTCTTCCGCTGGGCAAGCAAAAACTCTGATGGTGCCAGGGATACCTTCTTTTTGCATATGGTTTTTTAATGCAATAGCAGCACCTACTGTACCTGCGCCAATTAGGTTATGCCCGCAACCATGGCCATTGCTATTGCCTGATGCTGCAGCTTGTTTGTGAGGAGTAGTTGCATTACCCAAATCAGGCAGAGCATCAAACTCAATGAGCAAGCCAATCTCGGGAGAGCCACTTCCGTAGCTAGCTACCCAAGCCGTTTCTAAACCTGCCACACCTTGGTGAGAGATGGTAAAGCCATCGTTTTCTAGTGTTTCGCGCTGTAATGCTGAGCTTTTATACTCTTGCATGCCTAATTCAGCAAAGCCCCAAACTTTTTCTGCGATATCCCAAGTTAGCCCAGAAACTTTATTCACTTCGTTTTGTAGATTGTTGTAGTTAGTCATTTTTATATCCTCGCAATAGGTGGTTTGTTGTTGACGAGTGAATAATAGCGTTAAACATAACAACTAAAACAATCGCTATGCAGTGATCAAGTCCACACATAAACATGCAATAGCTAAAATGCGGGTAGAGATAAAAAAGAACTGCAGAGCAATCGAAGAAAATTGACGCGCCAATAGCCAATTTATTGCAAGAGAATTTAGCGCAGAAGTAAGCAATAAATGCAGCTAGAAAAGAATTTATTAACCCAAGCCTAGGTAAATTAATGGATATCCCCTAGTCACTCGGAATCCCGCTGCCAACTAACCGAGACAGTCCTAATTATGAAAGACGGCAAAATCTTTAAAAACACCCTTTAAAATAGCCTGATAAACCAAGCCCCAGCACGGTGCGCGATGTAGGCGGTGCAGATGGCTCTTGGACTGATATGGAGCGAGATGGACGCCTTAAAGAAGTGCCGCGTATTTACGCAGCTGGCGCACCTATCGGCTCTCACGCAGACGTGGGCTTACAATCTCGTCGCCTAACCGATTCGCCACAAAATCTAGAAATCCTCAACATCATGTCCAATGCAAACGGTGTTGATGAAATCAAAATGCAAGCGCATTACAACTATCGCCAAGGTGCTCAGTCCACCAAAGTGTTCCAGTCTGGTGGCGTGTCGTCGAAGTTTGACCCTTGGCAGTACAACTCATACTTAGATGACGAGATGAAAGCGGCAGTGGCGATTGCCGAGTCTTAC
>NZ_JBNGCJ010000501.1:0-391 GCF_049974785.1 Vibrio genomosp. F10 str. 9ZD137 | reverse complement strand
GAACCGCTCTGCCGATCTAAATATAGTCATAATTACTCTTCGTGAGCTGGAAACAATACCTGATCGATAAGATCGCATAAACAGTGAAGTGTCACCATATGAACTTCGTGAATTCGAGGAGTTCTGTGAGACGGAATACGAATTTCAACGTCATGCTCTCCGAGTAATCCCGCCATTTCCCCGCCGTCTTTACCGGTGAAAGCAATAATAGTCATGTCACGAGTTACCGCAGCTTCCATCGCTTTAATGATATTCTTGCTATTACCACTTGTGGAAATAGCCAACAAAATATCACCAGCTTGACCAAATGCTCTGACCTGCTTAGAGAAAATTTCTTGGTAGTGATAGTCGTTAGCGACGGCGGTGAGCGTTGTATTGTCCGCCGTTAGAG
>NZ_JBNGCJ010000500.1:0-6632 GCF_049974785.1 Vibrio genomosp. F10 str. 9ZD137 | reverse complement strand
ACCGCTCTTCCGATCTCCAAGGAACCAACGCGCCTAGACAATATGGCGGTCAAACTTACGGCATGGGCGTCCATGTGGAAAATGTTCGCCGCTCTTGGGATAAGTTTGCCGTTAATGAGCTGAATATTGCGACAACCAGTCAGGCTTTTAAAGCCGATACTGAAGAAAACCTAGATGTACTTTCAAGTATGCTTTCTTCTATAGCATCAAAAAAAATCCCCGAGAATTTGAACGAATGGTTTGATGCCGTAAAAACACTGGCTGATAGCCCCAATGATACGGGGTCGCGCAAAGTCGTGTTAGAAAAAGCGGGACTCATCAGTAATAACCTAAACGATTTTCACGAGACGATCCGTTTGCAATCGGATGTGGCTAATAAAAAACTCGATCTCGGTATAGAACGCATTAACCAGCTGGCGTTAGAGATTCGTGATACCCAACGTTTGATGATGCGCACGCCTGCTCCACATAATGATTTGATGGACCAACACGAAAGGTTGGTTTCAGAGCTATCTGAATATACCAAAGTGACCGTGACAGAACGCAAAGGTGGGGAAGGCTTTAATGTCCATATAGGCAATGGGCATACCCTTGTTTCTGGCACGGAAGCAAGCCAATTAAAAATGATTGATGGCTATCCAGATGTTCATCAGCGTCGACTGGCTATCGTTGAAGGTAAAGGCATTAAAGCAATCACGACCAAAGACATTGATGGGAAAATTGGTGCGTTGCTAGAGAATAGAGACAAACATATTCCGTATTTGATGGACGAACTTGGCCGCATGTCGGCATCGTTTTCTTTTGAAGTGAATAGACTTCAATCTCAAGGTTTAGACCTACGAGGAAACGTCGGTGGGTTGATCTTTTCTGACGTTAATGAAGAACGAATCGCAAAATCTAGGGTGGTTCAACCCTCTGACTCAAATGCAGATTTAGCGGTCTTCATTGAAGATACCAGCAAGCTAAAAGGGGGAGAGTACTCTCTCCAATATAACGGTAGCGATTACACCATGACGTCTACTTCTGGTGGTAGGCAGAAAGTCGATCTCGTTGGCGATGCTATTCAAATTGACGGGTTGAGAATCGAAGTTCGCCAAGGTTTAGCGGTAGGAGAGAGAATACTTATTCGACCTACACGAAATTCGGCAGCAGAGATTCAGATGGCAACCAATGACCCATCGGTTATTGCCGCTCAGAGTTTTAAAGCGTCAACCTCATTTGCTCAAGGCAATGCCCAGTTTAAGATCTTGCAAGCTGGCGATGTTAGAGAATTTGAAGTCGTCATTTCACCGACGGGCGATCAATTTGCGGTGACTGACCCTAAAGGCAATATCTTGTTAGATCCACAGGATTACCCGCCATTAGGTCCTGTCGATGTTTTAGGCACTATGTTCAGTTTAAGCCCAGGCGCGTTTGCGAACGATAAGTTCACGGCAAACCTTAACCCCTCTGAAGGGGCAAACGGCAATCTGCTTAAAATGCAGAATATTCAAACGAACAAAAGTCTTAATGATGGCGAGTCAACAGTGTTGGATATCTATCACAATTTGAATACCGATGTTGGCTTGAAAATGTCTACAGCATCGAGACTTGCTGATGTTTCGCAGTTGGAAAAGCAAGCAGCACAAGAGCGTATCGCTTCTATTTCAGGTGTGAACCTCGATGAAGAAGCCGCCAACATGATGAAGTTTCAACAAGCCTATATGGCATCTTCACGAATCATGCAAGCTGCGAACGACACATTTAATACCATTTTGGCACTGAGATAGGAGGCGGCTAAATGTTAAATCGAATTTCAAGTTTCCATAACTATCAGTCGGTACAAAATGATCTGCGCCGTCAAGAGACAAAAATTCATCATAATCAAGCCCAACTAGCCTCGGGAAAGAAGCTATTGAATGCGAGTGATAACCCGCTTGCCACTCACTATATTCAAAATGTGAGTCAACAGTCGGAGCAATTAAGACAGTATGTCGATGCGATTGTTCTGTCTCGTAATCGCCTAGAGCATCACGAAGTGATTATTTCCAATACGGAAAGTTTTGCAGATGAAGCTAAGCGAACGGTAATGGAAATGATCAATGGATCACTTTCGGCAGAAGATCGCGTTGCTAAAAAGCGAGAGCTTCAGGAAATCGCGAATAACTTCTTGAACCTAGTCAATGTTCAGGATGAATCGGGTAACTACATTTTTGCAGGGACCAAACCGAAAAATCAGCCTTTCTATCGAGATAATGATGGATCCGTGACATATGCCGGTGATGACTATCAACGAAAAATGAAAGTGTCTAACACGTTAGAGATGCCGATTAATGATCCGGGCAGCAAATTGTTTATGGAAATAGACAACCCGTTTGGTGACTACGAGCCTGAATATCAGCTGAACGATGCCTCTGAGTTGTTGCTAGAAAGAGCGGTAAATACAGACCCTAGCGATGCATCGAGCTACAAAGTAACCTTTGTTGACATGAGCAATGGCAAATTTGGGTATCAGCTAGAAAAAGATGGCAGTGTAGTAAAAGCCGATGAGTTTGATCCGCGAACGGGGATCGAATACGAAGGACTGACGGTTCAGGTAAAAGGGCAAATTAGCAAAAGTGATGTTATTACACTAGAGCCAAGAAAAACCTATTCAATATTTGAGACATTCCAAAAAGCGATGGATCTCTCTGATAATTCGGTTTCAGATACCAACAGTACCGCGAAATTGCACCAAGTTACGCAAGAGTTTCACTCTGCATTTATTCATTTAACTAAAGCACGTACTGATGTCGGCGCTCGATTGGGTACGCTTGATATCCAAGAGCAACAACACGAAGACTTTAAACTGACTCTGGCTAAATCCAAGAGTAACTTTGAAGACCTTGATTATGCAGAAGCGGTGATAGAGTTCAACGAGAACTCTCGCGCACTGCAAGCTTCTCAGCAAGCATTTGGGAAAACGAAAGACTTAACTTTATTCAATTACATCTAATTATTGAATGCCTTACGTGCTACGCCGTATGTGCAATTAGGTGGATTGAGCGCTGCTTTAAAGTACCCATTAACAAGCGGCAAATGAGCGGCAATAATCGCTCAAACTAGCATCGTTATATTTTTAGACTCGGTAGAAAAATACCGAAATAAATTTGTAACTAACTAATAATAATGGCTTTTTATTGAATTTAGTAATTGATTAAAAAGTTGGCACATTACTTGTATTAATGTGGTTAGAGCGAAAACAATAGATAAATAAACCTGTGCTACATAGGTTTGGCAAGTCAATTACGGTCAGTGCTTCCAAATGAGATTAAGCTGGCCGCTTCGCAAGCACTTGCGAACTCACTAGGAGAGCAAATATGACCATTACAGTAAACACGAACGTAGCAGCGTTAACCGCGCAGCGTTACTTAAATAAGGCCACCGGTGAACTCAATACGTCAATGGAACGTTTGTCTTCTGGTAATCGCATCAACAGTGCAAAAGATGATGCGGCAGGCTTACAAATTTCTAACCGATTGACGGCACAGTCTCGCGGCCTTGATGTGGCAATGCGAAATGCAAATGACGGCATTTCGATTGCTCAAACCGCAGAAGGTGCAATGAATGAGTCAACGAGTATCTTACAGCGTATTCGTGACCTATCACTTCAATCGGCAAACGGCACCAACTCATCATCAGAGCGTCAGGCTTTGAATGAAGAAGTGGTTGCGCTGCAAAATGAATTGAACCGAATCGCGGAAACCACATCATTTGGTGGTCGACGACTATTAAACGGCTCGTTTGGTGAAGCATCTTTCCAAATTGGTGCCAGCTCTGGTGAGGCAATCATCATGGGGCTCACCAGCATCCGTGCTGATGACTTTAGAATGGGTGGTCAGTCTTACTTTGCTGAGAATGGCAAGGACGCTAACTGGGATGTAGCACAAGGTGCTAATGATCTTAAATTCGAGTTTACCGATAAAAACGGTGAGTTAGTGACGGTCGATATTTTGGGTAAGGTTGGCGATGATGTTGAAGAGCTGGCGACTTATATCAATGGTCAAACCGATGCAGTACAAGCTTCTGTGGGTGATGAAGGTAAATTACAGGTCTTTATTGCTCAGCCGGATATCGAAGGTGATCTCGCGATCTCTGGTGGGCTCGCTACCGAACTTGGCCTAAATGGCGGACCAGGCGTATATACCACAGTCAAAGATATTGATGTTACTACGGTAACGGGCTCACAAAATGCCATTGGTATTGTTGATGCGGCCTTAAAGTACGTAGACTCACAACGAGCAGACTTGGGTGCGAAACAAAACCGTCTAAGTCACAGTATTAGTAACTTGGCGAACATCCAAGAGAACGTAGAGTCATCAAACAGTCGAATTAAAGATACCGATTTCGCCAAAGAAACAACACAGTTGACGAAAACACAAATATTGCAACAAGCCGGAACGTCGATTCTTGCTCAAGCAAAACAGTTGCCAAACTCTGCAATAACTTTATTGCAGTAGTATTTGGACTTTTTACCACAGTTACCCAGACGTGAGTAATAGGTGAAAATCCAAGGCAAAGTATGATTATTATTGGATAGTTAAGCTCTCTCAGATTTACCCTGCTTAGTTATTTTTACGATAAACATACGCCCCCGGTCAGTCGGTAATGTGATCATTTCTCTTGATCTCCACATTGGCTCCGGCTTACCAACTAGCCCCGGTTCTCTCAAAGGAAAAGGGGCTTTTTCTTGCCTCAAATTTAATATTTCTTAATTTCCCCTCGTTTAAAAGTCCAACAAATCAATCGATTTTATCTATTTCGCCCCCGGCAGATCTGCTCTTTTCTTTAATTCAATTTTTTCCTTCTGTGGGTAACATCTTGTTATTTAGGTTTTTCTCGAAATAAATAATTTAATCTTCTCTTTTTTCTAAAGGAATTCTTTTTAAGGTCGCTAAGAGTTTACTTTGAGAGAACTAATTGGTTTTTCGAGACGTCGGAAACCGCTCGGATAAGATAAGTTTCCGCTTCGCCGGAAAATCAATAGGAGAGACCACTATGGCGGTTAATGTAAATACAAACGTATCAGCGATGACAGCTCAGCGTTATCTGAACAGCGCAAGCAGCGCTCAGCAAACATCAATGGAACGTCTATCATCAGGCTTTAAAATTAACAGCGCTAAGGACGATGCGGCAGGTCTTCAGATCTCTAACCGCTTGAACGTTCAAAGTCGTGGCCTTGATGTCGCGGTTCGCAATGCGAACGATGGTATTTCAATTGCACAAACAGCAGAAGGTGCAATGAATGAAACAACCAATATCTTACAACGTATGCGTGATTTATCACTTCAATCTGCCAATGGCTCAAACTCAAAATCAGAGCGTGTTGCTATTCAAGAAGAAGTGAGTGCTCTTAACAACGAGCTAAATCGTATCGCTGAAACCACATCATTTGGTGGTAATAAACTGCTCAACGGCACGTTTGATACCAAATCATTCCAGATTGGTTCTGATAATGGTGAAGCGGTAATGCTAACGCTGAACAATATGCGTAGTGATAACGTGCAGATGGGTGGTAACAGTTATGTTGCGGCGAACGGCCAAGACAAAGACTGGTCAGTACAAGCTGGCGGGAATGATCTCACGATCGCTCTTACGGACAAGTTTGGTAATGCACAAAACCTAGCTATTGATGCAAAAGTGGGTGACGATATCGAGCAGCTAGCCACTTACATTAATGGTCAGCAAGATATGATTAAAGCCTCTGTCGACGAAGACGGTAAGCTTCAAATGTACGCTGACAATAATAAAATCGAAGGTGCAGTTACCTTTGGTGGTAGCCTAGCGGGTGAGTTATCGATTGGCGCTGGTAAAGCTGTAACGGTTGATACTATCGATGTGACATCGGTTGGTGGTGCTCAAGAGTCTGTTGCTATCGTTGATTCAGCATTGAAGTTTGTCGACAGCCATCGTGCACAATTGGGTGCTTTCCAAAACCGATTTGACCATGCGATTAGCAACTTAGACAACATTAACGAAAATGTTAATGCTTCTCAGAGCCGCATTAAAGACACTGACTTTGCTAAAGAAACAACGGCATTGACTAAGTCTCAAATCCTTTCTCAAGCATCGAGCTCAGTACTTGCTCAAGCCAAACAAGCGCCAAACGCTGCACTTGGTTTATTGGGATAAGAAACGCCTAAGATAGAAAATCCAGCCTCGGCTGGATTTTTTTTGATCAAAAATTCTAACGCAGCTTATCGAGTATTTTAACAAGCTAGGGAGCCCCTTCATTTACTACGATTGAATGATAGTACATCAATGAGAGTAAGCGTGTATGACGAATGTTTAGGGTACTAGGGTAGTGGCTAGTCTTACTTAAATCAATTGAGGACAGCGCTTAGGGGACCAATGACGATAGCTGAATATGTGTTTGGAAGAAAAGGCTTAGACACTTTTTTGTCGCATCTTTTTTTGTTTAAAGCTTTGTGTTCAAAACGTTGTTGTTCAAAAAGGGGGAATCGAAAAAGTAATAACAACAAATGAGAGAATAGGAAACGATAGATAAAACAAAACCCAGCCAAAGCTGGGTTTTGTTTGTATTTCTATATTTATTTCTAAGTTATGTCACTAATGATTAATAACTAAGAAATAATGGTGCGGTCGGAGAGACT
>NZ_JBNGCJ010000499.1:0-9985 GCF_049974785.1 Vibrio genomosp. F10 str. 9ZD137 | reverse complement strand
AAGGTAGCCTGGCGCCCCCATATCCATCATACGAAGTGCACTATCGACGGCATCATTGGTGTGCAAAGTACTGAGTACTAAGTGCCCCGTTAACGCCGCTCTCAGCCCAATTTCTACCGTCTCTTGGTCACGCATCTCCCCCACCAGAATGATGTCGGGATCTTGACGTAAAAAGGTTCTTAATATAGTGGAGAAGTCCAAATTGATCTTTGGGTTCACTTGAACCTGATTGACTCTAGGTAAACGGTATTCCACCGGATCTTCCGCGGTAATGATCTTTTTACCCGGTTGATTGAGCTCTGACAACGCGCCATACAAGGTGGTGGTTTTACCTGATCCCGTTGGCCCTGTCACTAGGATCATTCCGTGAGGTCTTTTGAGTTGCTTACGCAATTTTTCTAAAAGATCCGCAGGTAATCCTGATTCTTCGAGTTTTCTGACGCCCGATGACTGATTCAAAAGACGCATCACCACCGACTCGCCATATTGAACCGGCATCGTCGACATACGAATGTCCACCGATTGGCCTTTAGTTCGAATATTAAAACGACCGTCTTGAGGTAAACGTTTTTCTGAAATGTCCAAATTAGCCATGAGTTTTAATCGCAGCACCAACGCGGAAGCAATGTTAACTTCGTTCAGCAGCGTTTCATGTAAAATACCGTCGATACGTTGGCGCAAACGCAATACATTCGAATCTGGCTCAATGTGAATATCAGACGCCCCCATTTGAATCGCATCTTCAAACAGAGAATTAATCAACTTAACGACGGTGACTTCATCACTGTCGCCAGCTTCATCAAGATTGTTAATATCAAAAGCATCGTTGACCTGATGTTCCGCCTGCAATTGCTCGGCGAATGATGCGATCTCTTTGGTGCGGCGGTAGTATCGGTCAAACCCTTCAACCAATTGACTTTCAGGCGCGATCACAAACTCTAAACTGAAATTAGAAAGCTGACCAAGCAGCGCTTCTTGAGCAAATAAATCCGCAGGATCACTCATCGCAATGCGTACTGTGTCGCCACTGCGAGAAATAACGAGAGCACGTAAACGACGCGCGTGAACTTCCGGAAGCAGTTGAACCGCATCAACGTCGACATTTGCTCGGCTCACATCAATTAAAGGTAGAGCCAACTGTTGCGAGAGAAAAGTCAGCATCTGGTGCTCGGTTACGAAGCCAAGCTCAATAAGCATGGCGCCTAATTTACGGCCTGTGCTTTTCTGGGCTGCGAGTGCTTGCTCAACCTGACTCTCAGTAATAATGCCTTCTTCAACCAGCAAATCACCAAGACGTTTACGAAGTTTAATTTGCACTGCTGCTCTCCTTTATTGCATCAATCAATTTCAACCGTTCACGTACAAAAGTCTGAGACTGCTTTGAAAGACCGACTTTCGTGAGTGCTTGCTGGTACGCGACTTTAGCCTCTGGCATGTTTGAATTTCGCTCTTGTTGAATCGCCAACCCCAGCCACCAACGAGCGTTGGCACTGTCGGCAGAAACAAGCTGCTGATAGGTTTCCAATGCCACATCATCAAGGCTATTTTTTTGAGCTAACGCTGCCCTTAAAGACAAGTAATCCACACTCGGAGAATGATTTAGGTGAAGAAGAGGAGTGAGTGCAGCTTCTGGTTGTTGTTCTTTAATCAACAGCTTGGCGAGGGCAACCCGCAAGGCTTCACTGTCGTTATCGATTTTTATGCCATCTTGCAATATTTCAAACGCTCTACGAGTATCCCCCTTACCATAATATAAGGCCGCTAGCTGTTGTCGGCTGTTTTCATCTTTAGGAGTGTAGCGAAGCACGTCTTTGTAGCTGTTTAATGCTTCATCGATGTTGTTACTATCGATCGCTTTGCGGGCTCTGATCTCTGCTTTCTCAGCTAATTGAACTGGTGTCAGTTCGACTTGTTCAACAATAATGCCACCTTGCTCAACAGGCTCTGACTTGGTTGCCGCCTTCGAACTGACGCGAGAAGGGCTCAATGTATTGCTAGCCAGTAATATTGGCTTTTGAGGTGACGATTTGCTGACGACTGGCTTTGGGTCTTCGGGGGATTTAGACACCAATGCTTTAGAAACGGACGCTTTAGAAACGGATGCTTTAGAAACCGACGCGTCAGACGTTGAATTTTTAGCCACATGAGTTGAAGGCTGTTTGACCTTTGTTGTCGTTTTTTCAACGGCGGGGGCTTGATATATCGTGACCTTCTGAGCAGAGGTTTTCGTGGTCACTTCAGCGATACTTGGCACTGAGTTCGGTTCAAGGGCATCATTGGATTCCACTGCAACCGTGGTCGGTTCAGAGATCACCACTGATTGATCTATCGATCGTTTTATAGAACGATCGATGGTTTCGGATTGATGCGATACCGCCCAGCCACCAATGGCGAGACTGATTGAAAAGCCACCAATAACCCAAGGTAAAACAGGGCGAGTTTTCACCTTATTAATTTGAGCTTTTTCAATCTTAACCGATGCACCCTGTTGTTCTTTATCAGCAAGTTCAGAAAGCGCTTGATTGATGGTACTCATTAGTGACTCCACCCCCATAAAATTGGGGCTTTAAATTTTGGTTTACAGCTATCAAACGTATCGTAAATAGCGCTATAAACATGGTGATTATTGACTTTTTCAGCCTTGTCGCCAAAAGCCAATATAAGAGTCTTGTGGCATATCTGATTAATCAGGCGAGGATTTCCATGGCTTGCCCGCCAAATCGCTTTCTTAATAGCAAGACTAAACACCGCTTCACTGGCCGCGCTTCGGGTTAAACGAGTATCAATATAAGCCACACTTTCATCCACCGATAACGGGCGTAACTTCGCATTGAAGGTGATGCGTTGACGAAACTGCCTTAAATGATGCTGCTCAAGCCTTTCATCCAATTCTGGTTGACCAATCAGGACAATATTAAGCAGCTTTGCCTGCTCTGTTTCTAGGTTTCCAAATAGGCGCAACACTTCTAGGGCTTCATCAGATAAAGCCTGCGCTTCATCAACAATAACCACAGTTTGCTTGCCCGATTTAGAAAGTTCGATCAACTTGGTTTGAATCTTATCAACCACTGACATTGAAGAGTGAATCTCAAGCCCCAGCTCAGCGGAAACCGCCAACCTTAATTCTTCTCCCGTTAGAACTGGGTTCGGCAGGTAAACCAGTTCCACCTTATCTTGCAGGTGGTTGATCAGCATTCGACATACCATGGTTTTTCCTGAGCCCACCTCACCAGTCACCTTGATCACGCCTTCTCCCATATCCAGAGCCGCTGTCACCATTTGAATCGCTTCATAGTGCGGTTCTAATCCCAAAAACAAGCCAGTATTTGGGGTTAGATGAAACGGGTATTGGCTAAAACCAAAGTGGTCAAGATACATGCTTTACCCTGGAAATCGGTTATTCAGAATCTGGAAACCATTCTTGCAAAATATCACGTGAACGTTCGAGTTCTTTTTGCCATGTGTTCACACCAACAACCGTTGGTTTTAGCAAGATAACCAGTTCGGTTTTCTGTGTAAGCTCGGTGGTATTTCTAAAGAGATGCCCCAGCGCTGGGATATCACCAAAGAAAGGTACTTTAGAGACTTGATCAAAGGTATTGGATTTCATTAATCCACCAATAACCACAACATCGCCATCACGAGCTCTGATGATGGAATCGGATTCACGAATAGAGCTTTGGGCCAATGGAAGGCTGATCGTTTTGCCACCATAGCCAATTTCTTTGACCTGTTCTTTCACATCAATAACCGCAGGGTGAACATGCAATAACACATTTCCTTCGTCATCAATTTGAGGGGTAACGTCTAAAGAAATGCCGGAGAAGAAAGGCGTAAGTTCAACTTCTGGTGAAGCCTCGGAATTATCACCACTGCCCACTACACTTGAAAAATCGGTCACGTAATATTCGTCGGTACCGACTTTGATGACCGCTTTTTGGTTGTTTGCGGCCGTTACACGAGGGCTTGAAAGAACATTCAAATCACCTTGTGTGTCCATAAAGCTCAAGACTGCTTCAAAGCTACCGTCGGAAACGGTGACATTAGTTTGACCGCCCAGTAAGCTGCCAATGGAATCTAGACCCGGAAGCGCAGCGGCCCCTAATCGTTCAACAACAACTTTGCTGTCACCAATTGAAATGTTTGACCAATTGATCCCTTGTTGATAGCCATCGTTCAACGTGACCTCTAAAATTTTCGCTTCCAGAATAACCTGACGCTGTAGGCGTTCTTGAGAAACATTCAAAAAGTGCTTCACTTCTCGGATGGCATCAGGGTAGGCACGTACTGTAATCACACTGGCTTGCGGAGTAACCACCACACTTTGACCATCACCACTGCCGATTAATTGAGATACAGCGGCCTGCAGTTGTGGCCAAAAGTCACTTTCACTGATGGTTTCAATTTCAGTGCCGCCTTTAGAGCTTGTTGATGAAGATCCTGATGAGTTTGAAGAGGAATTATTTGATGACGATGAGTTATTCGACGACGATGATCCTGTGTCAGAGTTAGTGATCGTTCCGGTTGTAATCGACGTAAGCGACCGGCCTTTGCGCTGCATCTGTAAGTAATCGACTGGGATAGTGACAGTGCGTATACCAGCTGGATACACCTGTATCACTTTGCCTTTTCGCTCAACTTCATAACCATACATATCACGAACCACAGACAGCACTTCATCTAAGGTGACATCAGCTAAGTTAACGGTGATATTTCCTTCGACTGAAGGGTGTATCGCTGCGCTGTAGTCGGTTCCTTTGACTAAACTGGCAAAAAAGGTACTGGCCTCAACGCCATCCGCTCGAACTCTAAAGCGCTTGACGTTCTGCGCTGAGGATAGGTTTACACCATCAATGTTTGGCATTAAATCTTGCTGCACAGAAGCAGGAAGATCATTGAGGCCTAAGCTATTGGCTTCATTAATGGCTTCGTTGATGGCGGCTTTTGCTTCTACTGGATCTCGATGGCCCATTGAGCATCCAGATAGAGATACGATAGCGATAGCAAGTACAATTTTACGCATAGAATTATTATTACCTTAATTCTTAATATCTAACGAAAAAAGCTCTAATGTCCAAAGCTTACTTCCACGTACCAAAGTCACTTTTTCATCAGTTATCTGACGGACTTGGTATCCATTTAATTTATCTCCGGTCTCGACAACACTATTGTTAAGAACGGCATTACATCGATTCACATGATCACATGCGATACTTTTGAGTGTCGGTAATCGGTAAACAACGGTTTTTTTCGCTGTCGAGGTAGAAGACTCTTTTTTTTGCCACCCTAACGGCGCCGTAGGGTCTTGGGCTGTGTTTTGATTCGGCTTGTCTGACACATTATCTGAAGCATTGACGGAATAGCCCAATACAGCGAGACTCAGTAACGTGATTTTCAACGACATCTTCAATCGTATTTTTAATTGAGTCTTTAATCTCATTGCTGGCTAGCCCCCTATAAACTCTTTACGAGCCCCTAAAGTGTAGACTTCCAAAATCAGTCGTGCTTCGGGGTACTCTTCCACTTGATATTGAAAACTGCGCCAATAATAATTGGCAGGCATCGCCTCGAGCGTTTGTAAGTAGGTGAGGATATCAAAAAATCGGCCTGTCATTTCAATTCGAACTGGGTGCAGATAGTAATTACCCTCTTTATCCTGTCCTTTTGCAATGGACTCTGCGCCTAGCGTTTCCAATGAAACCAGGTGAAGTTGCTTACTTTCAGACAAAACACCTTCCAACAGCAGAGTCATTTGAGAAGGTGAAATCAAAGTATCAATCACATCGGCTAACTCTTGCGATAAAGATTGACTCTGTTTCTGGAGTTTATTCAGCTCAATATCGATTTCTTGGTCTGGGTCTTTTTTCAGCTTAGCGGTCAAGACTAGGATCTCGCCCTGTAATCTCAGAATCTCAGATTTGGTTGCGACGTTTTGACGCGACAATTCATTATCCGTTTTCATTGCGGGTTCAAAGACAAATGTAAACATGACCAAGGCTGTGACGGCGAAGCCACCCAGTGTAATGAGCCACTTTTCTCTCTGGGAAAGATCCGAAAATTTAGCCTCTATTTTTCCTAATGCTTGCTTCATTATTTTACATCCTCCTGCGTTCGCAATTCGAATGTAATGACATCTTGTTCATTTCTGCCTATTTTCAGCTTTTCAAACGATCGACCTACCAAGTTAAGCTCTTCTCTAAACTGGTGAACCCAATTGGGCACCGTTTCAGCATTTTTAGCTAAACCTTGTAAATTCAGTTTTTGGTTGTCGATACGAATACTCACCAACGAAATATCATTCCTTCCAATATTCGCTAAAGAACCCATTACGCCTGCGTAACCTTGTCGCTGAGACTGATTGTAATCACCAATCGCATTTAATGAGCGGTTGTGCGATTGAATTTGATCTTTTAGCCTGGCAACAGCGGCCACTTTTTCTGGAGACGGTTTGTGCTTCTCTAACTGCTCTCTCAGCTTTTGAGCTTGCTGAGCCAGTTGTGCCGATTGCTGCTGCTGGAGTTTCAATTCTGCTTTTAACTGTAATGAACTGTAATGATAATAACCACTGCATGCTAAGAGCAGTGCTGCAACTAGAACCCAAGAGGTCGCAGCGTTTTGAAACGTAAAATACTGTTTTTGAGGACGCAAATGATCGGGGTAAAGATTAATGTGATCGCCCATCAAATGTGTAGCGGTAACCGCGAGAAGATCTCCAGACCCAATGAGTTCCGTTGATAATGGCTTAACTTTAACGTTTAATCGTTCGTCTAATGCTTCGGCTAACTCTTGCTGCTCTTCTTCATCACAACTGGTGAAAAGCGTGTGTAAAGGCACACCTTTAAGCTGAGACGATAGGTAATCAATCGAACGCTGCAATTCCAAAGCCATGCCATCGAGCTGAAAATCGGAGCTTGCTGTTCCAGTTAATGGTGAAACGACATTACGAATAGTGCGTTGAAATACACATTTTCCTTCGTGAAACGCACAGATTTTATAACTGCCCTTAACACTACGCTGCAACAACAAGTAACTGCTTAATTCAGATGAAGCAATGCCCCATACATCGTCTTCTGTCAGCACTTCATCTAAAGAGCATTTCTGCTCAGCCAAAAGATGAGTCAGCTCAGTAATAAGTGATTTTTTGATCACATAAGCTTGAGTTTTATTGCCACTAGGCAAAGTAAAGGCATCGGCAACAATGTCCGTTACTTTCTCTGTGACGAGATCTTTGAGCAAAAATGGCAGAGCAATAGACAGCTCTTCTTGAGGCACATTAGGGGTATCTATTTGAAAGGTTTGATACAGACTTGAATTCAGAACCAGACTGACTGTGACATTTTCAACAGAGTGCGTTTTTAAGTGTGTGGCGAGGGCCTGCGGCCAATGTCCATGATCAAGCGCTATTTTCGGTAATGTGTACACCGAATGCTCTGAAAAGTAGATGGCATCAGGCTCCACTATCGCCAATAAGTTGGAGTGCTGCTTTTTTGTCGGTCTTAATTTATCTATGAGGGACTTTATATTCATCCACTGATCACTTTCGTTAAATTATCGCCATCGGTTTCGTCGACCCGGCTTTATTTTATTTGAAACATTAGTATGAGCTTTGTTATTTATTCTAGCCCATACTTCTAATTCTGTATCGAACAGTCGCCCTTGAACGCCATGTACACCTAAGTCTATCAGCGTCTTATGCTCTGCTTTCGTTTCGACACCCACTGCAATAACCTGAGTTTTTCCGCCACTGCATGCACCGATTATGCTTCTTACAAAGAGTTGATTCTCATCTCTTTGGTCAATTCGTTTAATCAAGCTTCGATGCAACTTAAGGTAATCGACCTTTAAGTCTTTTAAATAGTGGGTACTAACTATTGTTCGCCCCGCTTGACCAACAATAACCTGACACCCTAATCCTGAGAGCATCCGTATAACGGGCCTCATATAATCCAGGTGTTTAATCAAACGCCCTTCAGAAAATTCAAAACTCAATTGTAAGCGAGTTTGAGACGTCAGTTGCAATAATTCATTACGCAGCCACTTAAAGTGTTCTTTATCTGCAAATGGACTGACATGAAGGTTTACAGAATAACATAGGTTTAACTGAGATTCTTTCATACATGTTATTGTTTTTCTGAGTATTGCGCGATCCATCTTAAGCTCATAACCCACCTGCTCAATGGCTGCATTGAATCTTGAAGCCTTAAGTGTGCCTTTCTCTGGATCGTCTATCCGCGCAAACAATTCATGGTGAATCAACTTAAGTTCGCTCGTTGCCGATAGCAAATAGCAAGGCTGACCGAATACGCGAATATTTTCTGGTGTTAACGTCTGATCAAACAGGGTACGCCAGCGAACGCTACCACGATCTTCTTGATCCACGGTTGCTTTATTAAATCGGCTCCAGGTATTAATTTGCTGTAACTGGGCACTCTTGAGCGCAATTTCAGCCTCATCCATGATCTTGCCTTGGCGATCTCCCTGGTTAAAATTGGTCACCCCCATATGGCACCAATTGTCTTTATCGACTGGCGATGGTGGAGAGATTTTAACCAGCTGCTTCATGCATGCGTTAACAAGATGTGTCACTTCTTTTGTCCCCTGGTATGGAACAAATATCGCAAAATCAGAGCTATAATATCGAGACAACAGCACATCAGGGTAACGCTGTATGACTCCACTAATGGCTTCTGCCAATTCCACAATGAAATCGTCACTGACACTTTTACCATTCAGTTCTTTAACATCTTCCCAGTCATCCACTCTCAGCAGAATGACAGCACCATGAGAACCACTTTCATGCAAAACTGACTCTAGTTTACTGTCAAATAACACGCGATTTGCTGTTCCAGTCAGTTGATCTAAGAACGTTTGAGTTCGGATAAAAGTATCAAATCGACTTCTCTCTTGGCGGGCATCTTGTAACTCTTCAATCAAACAATCCAATGCCTCACTTGCTGTATACGGCCACTCCCTGAGATCCCCTTTTGCAAACTGCTCGACACGCCCCGCCAAGATCATTCGCCCACGTTCCTCTAACAGCTCCGATCCCAGTAGCTGTTCTTTGAGCCATTTAACACCTCTCACTAGGCAAAATATGATCAAGCTAACGGCGAGAGTGATCGTCCATAAGGCACCAAAAGAGTCGGTAGAACCTAGATACGGTGGAACGGCCTTGAAAGTCACTTGATAGCCACTGTTTCTTTCCAGTCGATAAGTTTTGTTGTACAAGCGTGAAGGGTCAACCCGAGAATCGGTATCGTTAAACTGATATACGATTCCTGCTGGTGAAGATAGCTGCATTTCGACAATGCGTGATGCTTGCAGCATTTTGGGCATCCAACGCTGCATGGATTGCGCCGATTCAGGATCTTCCATTTCTCTATCAACAACGACAACAATGCCGTCCAAATAATGATTAAGATATTCTTGGCCAATTTTTTTGAATGTCAGTGTGCCACCGACAAATAAAATAAAGGTCGCGCTGATCACAATGATGGTAACAAAAGCCACCAGCCTTGTACTGAGCTTTAAGGTCGGAGTAAACCTCATAAATTAAGAGTTCCTTTCTATATTTTATTGACCGGTTTCAGTGTGCTGTTATCAACAAGAAAGCAAATCATTTGCCTCTACTGTTACTATATTAAAAAGTCTCCAAGAACTCGTTTTATTTTGACTACTGTTATCGAACTTTGTTAGCCAAACGTGATCTCTCTCTTAAAGCGCCACGAGTATTAGAGATCACAAGTGATCATGCAGTTCGCCACGAGGATGCAGTGAATAGAATCAATAACGCAATCACAAAAAAAAGCCCCGTACTACGGAGCTTTAGTTTGTATTATTAATTCTAGATATTCACAGAGTATTAAATTCTGAGATTTCTCCATCAAACGTGGCTAGAACGGGATATCGTCATCGAAATCCATTGGTGGCTCGTTATATTGAGGCTGAGCTTGCTGTGGAGCTTGTTGAGCCGGTTTGTGCTGAG
>NZ_JBNGCJ010000498.1:0-19831 GCF_049974785.1 Vibrio genomosp. F10 str. 9ZD137 | reverse complement strand
CTGAACCGCTCTTACGATCTGACTGAACATGTCGATCAGCTAGCAACGGATCACGCTAATGCCAAGCTACTTGCTGAAAAAATAAATCAGCTTAATGGGTTTACGGTTAACGTAGAAAAGATTGAAACCAATATTGTTATTGCAAAACTTGCAGAACATATTGATATTCAGTCAATCGCTCAACAGTTAGAAAAACAAGGGATCCTGATTTCAGCGGGTAATCCTGTGCGCTTCGTGACTCATCGAGACGTTTCTTCTCAAGATATTGAGACATTAGTAGCAAAAATCGCCGAGCAGATATAAGTAATCTTGTCCCTAAAATTTATTATAAAAACAGACAAACTTGGAAATTGTCTGTTTTTATAAGTTGCGATTTATATTTAGTCACGATTAAGCGTTGACTTTACAGCCATATCTCAATTCTTGTTCATCAGGTACTTCAAACCTAGGTTCCATAAAATTAAACATAGCGTTTGTGACTTCAAAAGTATATACATCAGGGTCTTGCTCAAGATTCCGCTTATTAACACGTTGCCTACGTATATCTGTTGGTGCATCCAGATAATGGATTTCAGCATTTACCCCTAACGCCTTTGCCAAAACAACAAAATGCTGTCGTTGCGCTTTTGTAGTAAAGCCAAGGTCTAGGACAACCGCACCATCAAGGGTAAGAATTTGCTCACTGACCTCCCAGATTTGAACATAACACCGATTGATGCGTTCCATCATCCAATCATAATCCAGCGTAACCATATCTTTAGAGAATAAGTTTTGCATCCATGGATCAATTGAAAATCGTAGTGCATTGATTCCTTTACAAAGTGCGAGCGAATAAGTGGTTTTTCCTACCCCAGTAGGCCCGCAGACCATTATTAATCTAGCCATCGTATTGGGATTCCTTTTACATCGGTATTATTCGTCCACCTGACAGTGATAACCAGTAACTCGACTTATGGGGTATGTTTATCGACCCAATAGCTAAGCATAACCACCCCAGTAGAGCTAAACTACTGCCACTTTCAAATGTGAGGTTAGCACTCATCTGCACAGACCTCATTGCTATTATTGGGAATAACAACGGCTTGCTGGCCATAAGTTAACACCCTACCGCCCATTTTTTTTGCATACGCTTGAGCTTGTTGTTCCGAAGAAAACCACAAGTTCAGTGTCGCTATGTCATTACCGTTATGGACTGAATTTACGAAAGCTTGCTCTGGCCTTGTTAATAACACTGGTTTGTATTTTTCCCAACTTGTGTACCCAGCTTCAAGCGCTAATACCCTAAGAAAGTGCTTACGTTGTAGCGTGTTACGTTGATTAAATAGGCTTGAAATAGATTGGTCATGACAAGCACCAGACGCTTTTATTCGCCGTAAGATAGGTAAGGCTTGAGTTATAGACCCCGTCCTTGCTGCACGATGTAATACGCGAGCTTCTCGCAATAGGGTTTCAATTTGATGATTGGTTTTTTGCTGTTTCTTGGGTATTGACCCATGAGGTATTTTTCGACTATGCATACAAACTCCATCGAACTGTTGGCCTATCTCGTTGGGGGCCGATTCATAGAGTGAGTAAGTTTTCTTACACAACAGGTGGATTAACTTTCACGAGGAGGGCGTCCTGCAAACCCTAAAACAAGCATAACAATCTCATGCAGGAGTTGTAAATAACTTTTTTGTGGTAGCAATGCTAAGCAATATGATACTGATAAGCCGTACAATTTTAATGGCGAGGTTGAAGATGTTTTTCACGTAACATATTGACTGTATCGGCTTGATGCAGGTTTAAAAAACTCCGTTGTGATTATTATAAATCAATATATTAGAATATTTTTATCCAAGGTATTATCTGGTCAACCACGAATGGCACACCCACCAGAATCAGCGGCCCTTAAACTTCTAATGCAACGCTTAATATTGGGTCAAGTGGACCAATAATAAAAAATGACATAGTTGTATTGAGCTTCCCCTAGGGGGAGGCTTTATCTTTGTTTTTTCTTACTAAAACGAACACCTAGAATGAAAAAACACTCTATTGCATTCCTTATTTTACTAAGCACTCCGACCCTTGCGAGTGATTTTGGTGACGCTTTTGGTGACGCAAAGCTTGGCAAGATCAAATCACCTAGCTGTATCTACTGCCATGGAACCAATGGGATCACAGACAATACCTCTTACCCTAATATTCAAGGGCAGGACCCTACCTATCTCTTCAATGCGATGAAAGCGTATCAAAACGGAGAGCGGGCCGGTCCATTAGCAAGCATGATGCAAGCGCAGCTTCAAAAACTAACTGACGATGACCTAAAAGACATTGCCGCCTACTATTCTGAATCGCAGTGATATTTGATTCTGTAATACGTGTCTATGCCAATGCACGAATGACCGCTTGCTCTGCATGAATCGCGGCCGTATCGAACAACATAATGCTGTTATCTTGTTGCTGGATAAGCAAACCAATCTCAGTACACCCTAATATAACGGCTTGCGCTCCTTGCTGATGAAGGTCTTGCATGATGGTCTTAAAATCATGCTTTGTTCGGCCAGAGAAGATGCCTTTACACAATTCATTATAAATGGAATCGTGGACGAGACGTCTTTGCACACCATTAGGAACAATCACTTCGATGCCATATTCTCGTGTTAAATACCCTTTATAGAAATCTTCTTCCATTGTGAAGGCCGTCCCTAAAAGGCCGACTTTTTTTATCTCATGAATTTGCAACTTTTGACCTGTAGCGTCTGCAATATGAAGCAAAGGGATGTTCACTTGAGATTGCACTTTTTCAGCCACTTTATGCATGGTGTTAGTACATATCAAGAAAAAGTCCGCTCCGGCTTTCTCTAGCACTTGAGCAGCGTTGGCTAACAGCTCAGACGCTTTGTCCCAATCGTTATTCGCTTGGTACTTTTCGACTTCAGAAAAATCGACACTCACCATAACTATGTTTGCAGAATGCAGCCCACCCAAAGCATGGTTAATACCTCGATTAATCGACTGATAGTAGGTTACCGTGGACTCCCAGCTCATACCGCCAATCATTCCTATAGTTTTCATTTAATTCCCTTTGATTCAAGCAAATACCGTTTCTATACCATCAGATTCATCGAGCCGTTGCAATTTGAACGGCATGACTTTTCGTCTCAAAAATAATAATCACTTAGAACAAGCGTTGTTTCTAGCCTAGTAGATAAATTTATACTTTTTATTTTTTGTCATTGAATACAGCCACATAGAGTAAGTATTTCAAGCTATCTCTACTGCAACAACATAATTCACTCACCTAACATACTAATTACTCTATAATTTATTTCGAAACGAATATTTAACTAAATTCTCAATAATAAGACAAATATTTCGTTGACATGGAAATTAGACCCTTACTAACAGAATATTGTACAACTGTACTAAGTGAGATTCAGATGATCAGAACTCAATCCATTTTCGGATGGTTGCTGACATGCTCTATATTTGTCAGTTTATCGGGAATAGGGACAATTAGAGCTGAAGAGCCCTTTCTTTCCGACAAGCAAGCTTATCGAACATTAGAACAAACCACGTTCGGACCCACACAAAATGATCTAAGCACAATACGATGGATGAACGTAGAAGGATGGATTGAGCACCAAACGTCATTACCAGCAACATCCCACCATCAACTGTTTAGAACACCATTTCCTGGACAGGCACAGCGTAACCATAAAAACGCATGGTATCAAATTGCACTCTATTCGGATGATCAATTTAGACAAAGAGCGGCTTATGCGTTGAGCCAGATACTCGTCGTGTCAAGGGCTCATAAAAAACTGAGCTCTCGCTCTGAAGCATTAACTATTTACTACGACATCCTAGTAAACAATGCCTTTGGGAACTATCGAGAATTACTCGAAAAAACAGCTCTTCATCCTGTAATGGGCACTTATTTATCGATGAATGGCAGCAAAAAAGCGGTTCTAAAACTGAATAGCTTTCCCGACGAGAACTTTGCTAGGGAGGTAATGCAACTTTTCACCATCGGTTTATATGAACTCAATCAAGATGGCTCTATGAGGCAAAAAGATGGCGCTCCTATCCCTACATACACCCAGTCAGACATTGAAGAAGTTGCTCGTGCTCTTACTGGCTGGCGTCATGATGACTGGGCATTCACCAAACCGATGATCAGCCTCAGTCAGTATCATGATACTGGCTCAAAAGAAGTGCTTGGATATCATATTCCAGCGGGGCAAACCCCTTATAAAGATCTCTCTTCGGTGCTAGACATTTTATTCAATCATTCAAACACCGCGCCTTTTGTCTCTCGTTTACTGATTCAACGCCTTGTCACTTCAAACCCTAGCCCAGAATACGTTGAGCGTGTTGCTGATGTCTTTGATGATGACGGCCATGGCATTCGTGGAAATCTGAAAGCCATTTTTAGGGCTATTATTCTTGATCAAGATGCTCAAAATGGGTCAGGAACTAAGATAAAAGAACCTATTATTGTTGCTACCCACTTCCATAGGGCTTTTGACGCTCAGCTCTCTTCAGAACGAATCAGTGATGCCAATAGAATCATGGTTAATGTCCATCAAGAGCCAGTCGGATCTCCTTCTGTCTTTAATTTTTATTCGCCCAATTACCAACCCGTAGGGCCACTGAGCGATTTCAATATGGTTGCTCCAGAAACGGAGATACTCACCTGGGCAAGTTATGTTGATTTAATCAACTACCTTAGTAGCTATGTAGGCTATAGGCCTAGTTATGATCTCAGCTTGCCGCTTAGTGATTTACAAGAAGTGGCCTATGACTCTAATAAACTCCTCAACCTTATAGATACGCGCCTTTTTGGGGGAACGATGTCTGAACAGCTACGAACTTCAATTATTGATGGCCTTAACCTTCAACCTAAAGACGCAACCGCAACGACACGAATCTATCATGCTGTCACCATTTCATTGGCCAGTGATGAATTTTTTATTCAAGACTAGGGACGAACGATTATGAACATTTCCAGACGTTCACTACTAACATCATTTGGCGGAATGACTGTCGGTAGTCTATTGCCTAATGTATCAAGTGCGAATCATTCTGATGACTTTAAAGCCTTAGTCTGCATTCATCTCGCAGGGGGCAATGATTCAGTGAATACTGTAATCCCAACGGATCAATATCATTACGACGAATATAAACAGACACGCCCAGCCATCGCAGTCAGTGAGTCGAGCGTGGTTCCGATTACGCAAACGGCATTAGATAACCAAGGAAAAATCGTTCAGTTGGGCCTGCACCCTAAGTTAGCGAAACTCGCAAACCTATTTAATCAGCACCGTGCCATGGTGGTTCTAAATAGTGGCATACTAAAAGAGCCACTCACCAAGCAAGAAATAGAAAACAATATTAAGCCCTTACCCCCTCAACTGTTCTCACATAACTCGCAAACCTATGAGTGGGAAAAAGGAGCTGTTGGTTTTGCACCGCAGTTTGGTTGGGCTGGTAGAATGTTGGACGTATTGGGTAGCCACTCCGCTATAGCACCTCTTTACAGTATTACGAACAAAACCCTATGGCTTCGGTCGCTTCACCATCAACAAAACATACTAAAGCCTTCAGGAACAGCCCAAATTAACGCGTTAAAAAATACGAATATGGAAAGTAGCTACAACGCATTGACCACGGCTCCAAGTAATAACCCGTTCACACTGCACCTTCGTAACATGATGGGGGATGCCATGCACATCAGCCAGACGCTAGATGACCAAGTGAATTCAGTGTCAAACTGGCAAGGCTTTACCAACTCTAGCTTAGGTAAACAGTTTCAATTTGCCTATAAACTCATCAAAAGCCAGAAAGCACTCAATCAAGCAAGGCAAGTGCTCTACTTAAAACAATCCGGGTATGATTTGCATGATAATCAGTTAATTGATCATCCTCTGCTATTGGCTGATCTCGCCACTAACTTAATGGCATTTGATAACGCTATGTCAGACAATGGGCTAAGCAGCAATGTTACTTCGTTTACCACTTCTGAATTTGGTCGACGGTTGGCATCCAATGGTAAAGGGACAGATCATGGATGGGGGGGGCATCAGTTTATTTTGGGTGGCGCTGTTAATACAAGCGATGCAGTTGGGACATGGCCAGAAATAAGAGTCAATGGAGCTGACGACATTTCAAATGGCCGCCTTGTACCAACACTCGGCACAGATCAAGTCAATGCAACCCTCGCTAGATGGATGGGAGTCAACAATGAGAACGAATTGAACTATGTTTTCCCTAATATTCACCATTTCGCTAGCAGCAACCTTGGTTTTCTTAGCTAGCGTTTTATCACAGTGGTGTTTTTTAAAAGAGAGGGCTAAAACCATCATTAAGGCAGACAGTACTCTGCCTTAATGGGCTGGCATTTTAATCTCTTTTTCCCTTCCAAAATCAATCACCAAATGAATATGTTCCGAGCGACCCATCAGTATCAAGTGGTCATTTACAACATTGTTTCTTTCAATATTTTAGCAATTAAACGTTTGCGTAATCGCTAACCCTCTTGTTGCTAAATTTTGCGTCTTTCATCACAGTTTTCACTTTGCTATATTCTCGCTCAATGACATAACACCATTCGAGGCAGGGAGCTTCCTCAATTATCTCATGAAGAGAAGAATCGGTACCGAGTAACATCGGCAACATTGAGAGGATCACTAATGGAAATGAATATGGTAGAAATATTAGGGTATGCAGCGTCAATTATGGTCGCGATTTCACTGACAATGAAAGACATTGTTCGCCTACGCGTACTTAATTTTATTGGCTGTGGCTTATTTACTGCCTATGGCTTGATGATTGATTCTATGCCAGTGGTTATAACCAATGGTTTTATTGCGTGCGTGAACATTTACTTCTTAGTTAAGATGCAACAAGAGAAGAAGACCCAAACTCTAGAAAACGCGGCTTAAGTTGCAATTCTGATACCACACATCAGAAATTACGACTTTATAGAAACGATTTAAATAAAAGAAGCGGCTTCTAGCCGCTTCTTTTGTCTCTACGATATCAAACCGCTAGTCTTCATCGTCTAACGGAATCAATTTGGTGCTGCCACCGTGAAACTTCTCTCGTTTACGTTGCACCATAGCAAAGAAGCCTGGAATCAATAACGTACCCGCAAGCAGCACACATAACAAACCACCAACCAATGATACACCCAGAGAGTTCTGGCTCACATGCCCCGCACCAGAAGCAAATATCAAAGGAAAGATACCTAAGATAAACGACCAAGATGTCATGTTAACCGCTCGGAAACGCAGCGTGCCCCCTTTGACAGAAGCGTCATCAATCGATAGCTCTTTCTCTTCCCTTTCTTGTTTCGCAAACTCAACGATGAGAATGGCATTCTTTGCAGCAAGCGCTATCAGCAAGACCAACCCAATTTGAGCATACAGGTTGAGCGGCATACCCGTTAGTGTCAGCGCTATAAATGACCCTAGTGTGGCAATAGGAACAACAAGAATAATCGCTAATGGGATACTCCAACTTTCATATTGAGCAACCATGAATAGGTAGATAAAAATTAACGCGAGCGCAAACGCATAAACAGCTTGGTTGCCAGCGAGTTTTTCTTGGTAGGCCATGCCCGTCCATTCATACTGATAACCTTGAGGCAGCATTTCCGCTGCAACACGTTCCATCGCTGCTATCGCATCACCACTTGAATACCCTGGCGCTGGCTGACCTTGAATCACTGCACTTCGGTACATGTTGTAACGCCACGCTACATCCGGTTCAAACACTTGCTCAGCCGTCACCAAAGTACTTAATGGGATCATTTCACCTTGAGCCGAACGAACATGAAAACGGCTGAGATCGTCTATTCCTTTTCGGTATTCACTGTCTGCTTGCAACGTAACTTGGTAGTTTTTACCAAACATGGAAAAGTCATTAACGTATATCGACCCCAGGTTGCCTTGTAACGTTTTGAATACTGAACTCAATGGAATACCAAGTTGCTGAACTTTTTCCCTGTCAATATCAATACTGTAATGCGGAACATTGGCTCTAAACGTACTGAATGTATACGCTATTTCAGGTTGTTTATTCGCTTCTTGAATTAGCTCTCCCATCAGCGTAGCCAGATCCGTGCGGCTTCGTCCTAGCGCATCTTCTAGTACAAACTCAAACCCTGATGCGGCACCCATACCAGGAACAGCAGGAGGCCCCATGGCAAAAACAGAAGCATGAGGTAATTCCATCGCCGCGGTTCTATTGATTCGATTTGAGATCGCAAACGCTGAATGGTCACCTTCCAGTGCATTTCGTGTTTCCCAATCATGAAGCTTAATAAACAGCGAAGCACCATTCGAGGCCGCTGCCCCTGTCATAAACGCAAAACCGTTTGCGACCGTCACACCATCGATACCGGGTTCGCTGTCGACAATTTTAATCAAACTTTCTGTGACCGCTTCCGTCCTTGATAAAGATGCCGAATCAGGCAACTGAACATTAACTAATAAAATGCCTTTATCTTCTTGGGGTACAAATGCCGTTGACGTTGTCTTAGAGAGATACGTAACGGAACCAATCGCGACAAAGAAAATAGCGACAACAACCAATGCTCTTTTCACTAAGAAACTGGCCACTTTTCCGTACCCTTGAGTAACGTGCTCCAGACCTCGGTTAAAGGCTTTGAACCAACTGGCCGTATTTCCGCCACCTTGCTTTAGTACAAGTGAACACAGTGCTGGAGAAAGCGTCAACGCATTAATAGACGAAATGACCACTGAAATACAGATTGTCAGCGCAAACTGGCGATACATGATTCCGGTGATTCCTGGCAACATTGCGACGGGTATAAATACCGCTAATAATACCAATGTAGAGGTTAGAATCGGCCCAGTGACCTCTTTCATCGCCAACAAAGTGGCTTGACGAGGAGTAATAGACGGATCTTTAGCCATTATTGTATCAACGTTTTCAATAACCAGGATCGCATCATCGACAACAATACCGATGGCGAGTATTAGCCCAAATAACGTGACGGTGTTTATAGTGAATCCGGTCATTTGCATCACGGCAAACGTACCAATTAATGAAACAGGAATCGCTACCACAGGAATCAAAGTCGCACGGGCACTGCCTAAGAAAAGATAGGTGACCGCGATAACCAGAAGAATAGCTTCTATCAGTGTCTTAACCACCCCTTTGATCGATTCAGATACAAACAGGGTTGTGTCATAACTGGTTTCGTACTTGAGCCCTTCAGGGAAGTTACGGCTTAAACTATCAAGCAATTCCATGACCGCTTCGCCACTTTCCAACGCGTTGGCATCTGACTGTAGAGATAACGTGACGATAGAAGCATCTTGTCCACGGAATTTACCCGTGCCATCATAAAATTTCTTACCAAGTTCAACACGAGCCACATCTTTCAAATAGACCGTTGAGCCGTCATTATTCGCACGAAGTATCACTTGTTCGAATTCTTCAACGGTTTCTAGGCGACCTTTTGTCACCAGGTTGAATTGGACTTCCTGAGCTTGGCTATAAGGAGCCGAACCCACTCGACCCGCCGCTACTTGTACGTTTTGTTCAGCGAGTGCTGCTTGAACATCAGGAGTCGTTAGCTTTAAATTCGCCAGCTTTTCTGGGTCGATCCACACACGCATCGCGTATTCACCACCACCAATCACGGTGACGTCACTGATACCTCTTACTCGTGTTAATTGATCTTTTACATTCAAGTTGATGTAGTTGATCAAGAACTGGTCATCATATCGACCGTCAGCCGAGTAGAAGTTGAGTACCATGAGCAGATCCGGTGAACGTTTCTTAACGGTGACACCCGTTGTACGCACCTGCTGCGGTAACTTCGCTTCAATTTGTGATACACGGTTTTGGACATTCACTTGAGCCATGTCTGGATCGGTACCGACTTCAAAAGTGACGTTCAAGCTATAAGAGCCGTCGTTTGCGCTTTTCGAAGACATGTACAACATATTTTCAACGCCATTGACGGACGTTTCAATCGGATCCGCTATGGCTTGCTCGACATCTTCAGCACTGGCACCAGTGTAATATGCCGTGACGCTCACCGACGGAGGGCTTATTTTAGGATACTCAGCAACGGGCAAAACCATCAACGCCATCGCGCCCGCTAAAGATAATATAATAGAGATAACCAACGCGAACTTCGGGCGCTGGATGAAAAACCGACTTAACATAATATGGTTTCCTATTCAGCGGTATTCGTTGATTCTGCTTGCTTATCTTGAACCTGTACTGGCATACCGTTACGAATTCGTTGCAAACCTTGAACTACGACTTGTTCACTTCCATTTAGCCCAAATGGAACAATCACACCCTCTGGTGTTTGTGCTCCGAGTTCGATATTTCTGCGTTCGATAACGTTACCTTCCGTCACTAGCATTACAAAATCGCCTTCTAAGTCCGACTGAACCGCTTTTCTAGGAATGGCAATCACTGGAACCGTGTTTTCAGCATGAAGCTCAACACGGACATGCTGGCCTGGAAGTAATTTATGCTCAGGGTTGGGAATGAGAGCACGCATATCAATCGTACCTGTACTGGTGTTGATTCGGTTACCTAAATAATCAAGGACACCAATATGTTCAAATTTCGTTCCGTTTTCTAGCGTGATAGAAACATCGATATCTTTATCGTTCGCGCTCAGATTACCGCTGGCCGTTTCCAAACCAATACCAAGACGATCTCGTTCACTAACATTAAACGATGCATGAATGAGGTCTAGGCTCACTAGTGTCGTTAACACGCCTGATGATGGAGAGACAAGATCACCTTTACTGGCTTTACTGTCACTGATTCTGCCCGAGAATGGCGCCATAATTTGTGTGTAAGAAAGGTTAACTTGCGCAAGACGCACTTGAGCGGTGGCGGCTTCAACCATCGCTTGTGCGCCACGTAAATTAGCGCTGAGTGCATCAAAGTCCGCTTTAGAGATACTGCCTTTTGGTAATAGTCGTTTACCACGCTCGAAATCCAACTTGGCTTTTATTAAATCTGAGTCGGCTCGAGCCAGTTCAGCCTTTGACGTCGTGACCTTAACTTCAAACTGAGAAGGTTCAATAGTGAATAGCAGATCGCCTTCTTCTACCATTTGCCCCTCTTCGAAATGTTGAGATTGCAAATAGCCCGTAACTTGAGCAGTAATGTTGGTATCATCAACCGCCTCAGCTCGACCAATGAATGTCATACTTCCTCGGTGATCGATCATCTCGGCTGATTGAGTAATAACTAAAGGAAGAGAAGACGTTGATTTGGAAGAATCCGTGTCACACCCTACTAGAATTGCGGATGATAACAGCGTTGTTAACATGAGCGTTTTGTTCATAATGCCTATCACTATTTCCAATGAAATTTCGTTATGTCGAACATAACCATTGGTAATAGTAGATATGTCCGACTAATGTCAGTGGAAGTGACTTAAATTATTTCATTATGTAACTGTACAACCCTTAAGCAAATTTGCGGCTTGTTGATTAAGCGCCTTGGGTGACGACCAGCTATACACCAATTCAGGCACTTTATGGCCGCAAGGAGCATTCCACAAACGCTCATCTAGCTGAATGCCTTTTAACTGCTCATAGAATTCAATCGCCTGGTGATTTTCTGCCATCACTTCAAGGTAGATTCCACTTTTCGAAAAGTGTTGTTCACACCATTCCGTCACGGCATTAAGTAATTTTAACCCTACGCCTCTTCGACGATAGTTTTCATCCACATGCAGCGAGTCAATCATTGTGCCTTTTTCAAAGTCATGATTGCCAAACACACAGACAAAACCACACAGTAAGCCACCTTCTTCGATGAGAACAACGTGTTGATTAAAAGGAGGGTTGATTAACCTCGCTTGCCAAATGGCCAAACGTTCATCAAGAACGTCATGCTCTAGGTAATCCTCGCCTAGTATGCCATGGTAAAAACGACGCCAACTTTGTGCATGAAGAGTTGCTATTCGCTCATAGTCGGTATATTCCGCTATTTTAAAATCCATTTTTAGTTCCTTATTACTTCCTGTAAGGATATTAGCTTTGTTCATACTATGCATTTAGCTATTAAAAAGCCAAACATTCTGTTCACAATTTTTACACTCGACTATTTGACTTACACCTGTTCGCTGATATTCTAGCGTACAGTTGTTAGCCCAAAGGAATTTTTAACTATGTCTAAGAAAGACAAGCCACCATTAATCTGGCTCAATATCTTTATATTCACTTCCAGTCTCTTCCTGGCGATCATTGTCGCCCCTTGGTATGGATTCACTTACGGTCTAGGTATAGAGCATCTGATTTGGTTGGTTGTTTGCTTTAGTTTTTGTAGCTTATCTATCACCGCGGGTTACCATCGACTGTGGTCACATAAGACTTACCAAGCTCATTGGTCATTACGGTTAGTTTTTGCGATCGGTGGGGCTTTTGCTATGCAGAACAGTATCTTGCATTGGAGTTCTGACCATAGAATTCACCATAAGCATGTCGATAACAACGATAAAGACCCATACTCCGCGAAGAAAGGATTCTGGTTTTCTCATATAGGCTGGATGATCAGAGACTACCATGGCGACACCTATACCGATTACAGCAACTGCCGAGACTTGCAAAAAGATCCCATCGTCGTATGGCAACACAAATACTATGGCATTCTAGCACTCGTAATGAATGTGGTTTTCCCAGTTTGCTTGGGGCTTATTTATGGCGATGTCATCGGTATGTTCTTAATCGTAGGAGCGGTACGATTGGTCCTTAACCACCACACCACTTTCTTCATTAATTCTTTGGCTCATCTTTGGGGTTCTCAGCCCTATACCGATAAAAACACCGCTCGCGACAGCGCTGTACTCGCATTCTTAACATTTGGCGAGGGCTACCATAACTACCATCATATATTTGAAAATGATTACCGTAATGGGATCGCATGGTGGCACTATGACCCAACAAAATGGCTGATTAAGGGATGTTCTCTCGTCGGTCTCACTCACCAACTGCGCAAGGCTCCGCAATTGAAAATTGAAAAAGCCAAGGCAGCAATGTCTCTGCGTAAGGCGCAAAAAGCAATTGCATCATGGCCCGATCATCACAGCATCAACGACAAGCTTCAACGAGAGTTTGAAGCCTTGATTGCCAATATGAATGACTACTACTCAGTAAAAAAACAGCTGATTGAAACCAAGAAAGATGACATGGTGAAAAAGTATGAGTATTCGGTATTGAAGCTGCGTTATGAAGAAATCAAAAAGAACCTAGCTGAGCAAACCAACACTTGGAATTCGATGATTCTGAATGTGAATAGAAACGTTCGCTCATTCTAGTGAACCAACTCTACTTACCCATACAAAAATAGCCCTTTAACGGGCTATTTTCATTTTATGGTGATCTCAAACACAGGCTACTTCGCACGCTCACAATACCTTTGCCAGTATTGACTCGCTTCTGCTAGTGCTTTGGGTCTATCTGGCGTTTGTGCAAACAATATCGCTGCAAGCGTGGTGATGATTGTATTCGCCATCATTTCTTGATCTTCTTCCGGTGTATCAAAAATACAGCGTTCAGGCAGAGGTAACGTACTGATAAGATCCGCTTCCCAGTAGTAAGACTCCACGCCCTTCGGGGTGCTTAGCCAAACATTTTGGCTCACTTTAGGGTTGTATTCCGATTCACCCGATTGGCCTTTAAATGAAATCACGCTGTGGTTTGGCTCATCCACTTCATGTTCAATTTCTGCATGCAACTGTTGAAAGCCAGGATGGAAGCTGCCACGAATACCGATCTTACCCCCTCCTGGATTAAGCGCTCGAACCACTGTATTAATGGGCGTTCTTAAGCCATAACGTTTGCGCCAATCCAACATAATTTTGGCCTGTGGCGCATAGTGTTCTAAAGGTAAATAGCAAATCGATTCGGATTCAATCAACGCTTTCGCATGTGCCGCATCTTGTGCAACGGTAATGCCCAGTTCAACAAGGTAATCTTGAGCGTGCTCTCTATCCGTCGCATGGTCGGTGTAACCATGAACGAGAACTTTATATCCGTTGTCCGCCAAAATCCTAGCGGCCAATATATGCCAAGGTTTGCCCGCTGTTTTGCGTTTACCTGCGTAGCAGGGCCAATCGATGTCAGCGCCGACATTAGGGACCCGAGATTGAAACGCCTTAACAAAACCGGCTATCTCTTGCTTAGTTTCATTTTGGACTCGAATCAACATCAGCAACATCGCCATTTGATCATCGCCAATTTGCCCATCCAGATATTCATCCATGACGCGATACGCTTGATCTAACGTCAATGGTTTTCTTCCTCGCTCCCCTCTTCCCACAGTGCGAATACATTCCTGAATAGTACTCATAGAGATCCTTTCTTTTTAACAGCTTAAAATAATCGATGACGGATAGGCGCACAGTGTGACGTTTTCATATGGGATTTTCAATCACACCCTGTTATCGGGTGCGATTTTTATGGGTTTAAATTGGGTTCGACTTAAGTTCATTGACCTCGTTTACAACACAATACAGCAAAAAGATAAAAATCATGGGTGGATTGAATTACAAGTGCTTTTGGTACGTATCTGAGTTATCTTCACATTGTTCAAACCCAACTTCCATCAGGTAGTCTCTATGGTCAGGCGTTCTCGCTGTGGCTAACAAAACCTCAATACCTCGGCTCTTAATTGACTCTGGGTTAGATTGATAAAAGTATTGAGCCAGTTTCAAATCACGATACTCGGCCGTCACATAATCTAAACACACCGTAAAGGAGCCATTATCATGTTTTGTCCCGGCCAGAAGCCCAGCAATGGCATTGTTTCTAAGCATATAGAATGCTGTATTCGCACCACGTAATTCACTGGCCGTGGTTTGTCGCTCAATCTCGTTCATATTAGTTGCAACGAAATGATCAAAATATTCCGAATCAATAGTTGCTGAAACCAATTTAAATTGGTCTTTTGATCCTGCAAGCTGATAAAGGTAATAGACGTTAATGCAGGCTATCCCTAGATTCATCAGCATGGTTGGATAGGAATCGATGAAATAGGCAAACGCCGCAAACAACAAACAGCCGATAAAGTTAATCACTCGCAGCTTGACAATAGAGGCCATCGTGAGTGACACCAACACCACTAAAGATGCTAAATAACCAAACCATTCAACCCAATCAAATACCATTACATTATCCCTATGTATTTATTTTCTATAAAGATAGCACAACGCTGAATATCTCGATTCGATCTATCTAGCATTCTATTGATATAGGGTGTTCGGCTGGTACGAGCCCACCTCGCCTTAAACGAGAACGGATTACTAACGGCTTTGATGGGCTACTTGCTACTTAGGCAAATTATCAAGTGCATTGGCCATGGTAACTAAACGGTCAAGAATCTTTTCACCATCGACACCAATACCGTTGTGCTCATACTCGTTAGTAATCCAAACTTTAGACATTGGAATCGCTGCCAAGGTTTCTCTTGTATAGTCAAGTTCTACATACATGTCATCGGCATAGGCTACGCACGCTAAAGGGACGGTATTTTGGCTTAAAACATCGGGGTGGTATATCGCTTCCCAATCTTGTTTTTGTGCCAAGAGGTGCGCGGCATCTCGCAGCGGTTTTAATGTCTCTAGTTGATCAAACATCCACGGGTACACCATTTCTCCAGTAAACCAGAACCGATCACCAACTTGATAATTAAACGCACTATTTTTCTCACGAACCCGATGTGCAGACCAATTGGATGCAAACTCTTGGCAGTAAATAGATTCATGTAAAATCGCATAGATAGGGTTGGTCAGATAGCTTTGTTCTTGCTGCATTTGGTTCAAGAAGCCGTAACTCAGTTGTTTCTTGCCATTAACGTCAATAAACGCACTTTCTAACGTGTAATAAAGGGGTAAATGTGCGTCACCTCGGCCCAGATTAATGCCAATCAGCTGAAACTGTTCAACCGTAAACATTTGACCATTCGGTAATGTCACGTCATTTTCAATTAAATACTGTGCAATCTCACAACACTGTTGCTGTGCTTGGGGAAACTGAGCAAAAAATGCGTTGTTTTTATCGGTGACACGCTTGTAAGTCGCCTGGTAGACATCATCCGCATGTCGAGAAAGAGAAGGAATACCTCCAGTAACATAACAGCGTAGCAAACTGTCTGGAAACATTGACAGATAAGTAAGCGTGCAGAATCCGCCAAAACTTTGCCCTAGCGTTGCCCACTGTTGAACGCCAAACTGCTGACGAATCGATTCGGCGTCACGGACAATGTTATCGGCTCTGAAGTGTGAAAGATAATCAGCCTGCTCAATTGGTGTTAAATGAGCAAGGGTCTCTTGATTGATCGGCGAACTCATGCCTGTTCCTCGTTGATCAAGCAGTAAGACACGATATTCTTGAAGTGCACGCTTTATCCAGCCTGAGTCGCCACTTGCTCGCGGTGAAGGGAAGCCTGGCCCACCTTGAAAGTATACAAGCCAAGGTAGGTCTTGATGAACTTTCGCAAGATCGACCAATTCCCGTGCAAAAACCTGAATCTGTTCACTCTCCGTTTCTTGATAGTTGAGCGGCAATAAAAAGGTATGTTGTCGATAGAGTGTTGAGCCATCAATAAAGCTACTTTTCACGCGATGATCCTTGTTGTTAGTCTGATTGCTTCGGTCATTTTAGCGGATTTAACAGGTAAGGAGAAAACTACCATCGACTTTGGGCACTTATAAATTCGGGCGCCTACAAAACAGAAATGGCCTAAGAATACACTTAGGCCATTTCAAAAAAATATCACATCCCAGTACTATCCAAAAATATGTCCAAGCCAAATAGCGGGGCCAAATATGATAATAATATACGCCAGAGCCAATAATGGACTGATTTTACGTGGTTGTTTTCTAGGCATGGTTAGACGACACCATTGAGAGCATGACACCACAATCAGTGTCTACCTTACTTCAATACAATAGCGTCGATTCTAATCACCTAACCATTCAACTTCAACGATTTAGATCATCAGATAAGGCCTTAAAAAGTAACAGAGTATTTAATAGACAACAAAGAGGAAATTGCAGCCACATGTCAACCTATAAAAAGAAGGCTAGACACAATTAGACTTCATTAATGCAATAGGGTTGATTACTTTTTCCTATTGGCAAAGGCCAATTTGGTGCCATTGAACTTAAGGCGTGACAATAAGACTTTTACATTGGCTTGGCCCACATCATCAAATTGCAAACCATAGCGAGAGTAATGAGCTGAGCGTTGTAGGTTACAGATTTTGCCGATTAAAGGAGGGCATTTCGGCTGGTCAATCGTGTGGTGAAGATCGATAGCGATCGTATCCCCAACTTGAAAAGTCCGGCCTAAAGGAGGCGTAAAGAAACGGCAACCACTTTTCGAAAGGTCACGAATCTCACACTGCGTTTTGCTATCGCCTTGAACAACCGCCCCCATCAAATTAATTTCATAGCGCGCTTCTTTTCTCAATTGGGTAACCTGCATACCATTGGGAATAGAGATTGCGATCATGGCAAGTGGATCTTCGATGACATGTTGGATTTGAGACTTAAAGTGAATTTGTGCCCCTTCCCCTCTTGGGGAGATCCCACGCACATTCAGTAAAAACCCAGTTTGAAAGAAAAAAGCAAGTTCATCTTTCGATACTGACGGTATCTCTATCAAGATCAGGTTGTCTGGGTGAGTACCTATAAACTGGGTCGTACAGCGAAACTTTCTTCCAATAGGCGTCGTCACGGTAATCGTCATTTCACTACCATGCTCAATCATCGCTAACGCGTCTGTGCTATTGAGTGTACTGACCGTGCTGTCTTGTTGTTTATTCGGATTCGCCGACGCTTTCGCTGTCTGGGTACTCATCTAGCCTCCATGCGTCGATTGGTTTCACCGACTGATTATTATTCTCAAATTCTATTGATAAAATCACTATCATTCAACAATGGAATGTGATTTTTACTGTATTTTTTAAACATTTATGCAGTAACTCTTGATTTTAGATTCTGACTCTAAATTTTTTATTGGCTCATCATTGAAGGAATACATTCTAAGGATAAACATTGGTAAATTTGATCACAGTGGTTAGAATGCTGCTTCAATTTCTGTCTAATTAGTGACTTTCTTATGCTTCGTGATTATACCTTTAACTGCCTTGTCACCATGCCACGCCATGAACTTGAAGAATTTAGTGTTCGGATGATCAGCAAAATGGTACCCGAAGATGTCATGAGCGAACTGTTCACGTTCGAGCAAGAAGAAATCGACAGTGAAGAACGCATGATGTCAGCCCGTTTAGATGCCACACTTCGCATGAATGCCATTGCCCTTAGTGAAATTCAGCAAGCGTTTGATGACTCTGATAACGCCAAACAAAACAGTGAACGAATGACTCGTTTAGTCCTTTGGCATTTTTATGCCATTTCCTTCAATTTGGAACAAGCCATTACACTTGAAACGCATTGTGAACATGTTGAGACCTTGTTGAAAAAGACACCTCAAGACGCATTCGAGTGGGTCAAAACACTGACTGAGCTCTTACATACCTACGCCAACCTCAACGATAAGAAAACACTTAATACGGCAGAAGAACGCTAATCTAAACGAGTCACCACACCGTGATAAAAAATGGCCTAAGTAAAACTTAGACCATTTTTTTAGTAAGGGATAACAATTACCGGACTCATTTTTCGCTGAACTTACGAATACTGGCTTTCAACTTGATCCGCTTTCGAGAACGCACTATGAGTGGCTAGCTGCTTGGCGTATCGTTTGAGATTGTTAAAATGCTCGATAGTGCCATTGGACACCAGATTTTCAACAATGAATGACATCATGATGTCTGCGCCCGTTAATCGCTCTTCAACCAAATAGGTTTTGCCTTCCAAGCTTTGATCAAAATAGCTCAGGACTTTCATTGTTTCCGCATCCGCGTAGTCTGCTAAAAAGTTGGTTTTACAGCCATCTTTCGTGACAAACAGCTTCAATAACAATGGCAGCATGGCTGAACTTTCCGCAAAATGTAACCACTGAGAGTACTCAGTGTATGCGCGAGTCCCTCTTGCTGGAGCCAGTTCCCCTTTCCCATACATATCAATCAGATATTCAGTAATCGCTCCTGATTCAGTGACAATCAACCCATCATCCTCAATCACTGGAGACTTACCAAGCGGGTGAATACTTTTTAATTCAGGCGGAGCCAAAAAAGTCACATTGTCTCGAAGGTAAGGCGTGACTTTATAAGGTAATTTGAGCTCTTCCAGCAACCAAATAATGCGTTTTGAACGTGATTTGTTTAAGTGATGCAACGTAATCATAATGAATCCTTATTTTTATTTTTATTTTGGTTGATTAACCTGAACAACGAGTTTGCCGAAGTTTTTCCCTTCTAATAAACCGATAAACGCGTCAGGTGCGTTCTCTAGTCCCTCAACCAAATGCTCACGGTATTGCATTTTTCCTTCGGCTAGCCAAGCGCTCATTTGTTGTGCAAACTCATTGTATCGATGTGCGTAGTCATCAAAAATGATGAAACCTTGCATCTTGATACGCTTAACCAGTAACGTCCCCATTAACAGTGACATACGGTCAGGTCCATCAGGTAATGAAGTCGCGTTGTACTGAGAAATCAGGCCGCACAGAGGGACACGAGCTCCGGTGTTGAGTAACGGCAGCACAGCATCAAAGACTTTCCCACCAACGTTTTCGAAATACACGTCGATGCCATCGGTACAAACCGCTGCTAATTGTTCTGCAAAATCCTCGGCTTTATGATCAATGCATTCATCAAAGCCCAAAGTTTCCTTTGCATAACGACATTTTTCAGATCGGAAGAG
>NZ_JBNGCJ010000497.1:0-3240 GCF_049974785.1 Vibrio genomosp. F10 str. 9ZD137 | reverse complement strand
TGACCCGCTCTGCCGATCTGCCACACAGCGTCAGTACTTTTATATTGTGAATGCCACGAGCAAGGGTACGAATTTCTTTGGCTACTTGATCCGCCAGTTCTCGCGTTGGACATAAAACCAGCGATTGAACACGAAATCGTTTAACATTCAAATTACTCAGCAAACCCAATGAGAACGCGGCGGTTTTACCTGAACCCGTTTTCCCCTGAGCAATAACATCTTTACCTGCTAACACACTCGGTAAGCTCTGCTGTTGAATAGGCGTCATCTCGGTATAACCTAGTGCGTCCAATGTCTGCAGTAGTTCAGGTTTTAACGGCAGTGTTGAAAAAGAAGTTGTTGTCACGGTAGTGTCCTATAAGGCGCTCAATAAGGAGGCGTATTATGCCTATTTATTTGAATATTGCCCGATTAATTTGGTGTTAACAGTTCATTCAATAGTTGAATGTTGAGAGCTGCGAATATTATGTGTTGCTACTGGTCAAAATTTAGGGCGTGAATTCTAAAATTTCGAACGAAAATTGTTAATGCATAAAACGCTAATACTGAAAGCATAGAACGTAAAACGCCTCTAAAAAGAGGCGATGTTTAACTCGTTGTTCCCGCTATCTAAGTCCATGTAAAAACTCATGGCGAGTCGCTGGAATGGTCTTGAATATCCCACCTAGAGCGGTTGTTGTGGTTGAACTTGTCGCATCCATCACACCGCGAGATTTCACGCAATAATGCACGGCATCAATAGTGACAGCCACATCATCAGACTCTAGTAGCGTTTGCAGTGCCACTAATATTTGTTGAGTCATGCGTTCTTGAACCTGTGGACGTTGTGCGAAGAAGCGAACAATACGATTGATCTTCGACAAGCCAATGATCTTTCCTCGTGGAATATATGCAACCGCAGCTTTACCATCAATGGTCACCAAATGGTGCTCACAAGTACTGGTCACGGTAATGTCTTTGACTCGTACCATTTCACTCACGTTCATTTTATTTTCAATGACCGTGATTTTTGGGAAATTGGAATAATCAAGGCCAGAGAACACTTCATCTACGTACATCTTTGCGATGCGATGAGGGGTTTCTTCTAGGCTGTCATCGGTCAAATCAAGTTCGAGAAGCGATAAAATCTCACGCATGTGGTGCTCAATCTTCTCTTTCTTTTCTTCACGACTGACCTGGTTAGGACGCATTGGCGTTTCTAATCCACGGCTTTCTAGCGCATCTTTTACTAACTTTGCGGATTCGCTCAGATCTGACATTCCGTTTCCTCTCAATTTACCCCTTTTGGATGGCTGACAAGGATACGCGTAATTAGAAATAATGACTACTCATAATTTGTCTCTAGCCGTTATAGATACTGGTTATTCTATGATAAGGTTTATGACTAACAATACGATAAATAGGATAATTAGATGGGCTGCTGTGACGCTCCGGGCTTAATGCCTCTTGAAGATGCCATGAACTCTATGCTTTCTCGCATTAAACCAATTCAAACAACGCTGCGACTTCCTCTTGCAGACGCTCTGGGCTTTGTTCTTGCTGAAGATGTATTGTCTCCCATTTTTGTTCCTCCGTTTGATAATTCTGCGATGGATGGCTACGCACTTCGACTATCAGATTTAGAGTCGACCAATGTCCTACCCTTAGCGGGTAAATCTTTTGCAGGTTTGCCTTTTGAGGGGGATTGGCCACCTGGAACTTGTATTCGAATTATGACAGGCGCAAAAATACCTGAAGGTTGCGATGCGGTGGTCATGCAAGAAAACACTGAAGCCTCTGAGCAAGGCATTGTGATCAATCAAACCGCTATTGCGCCGCAGAACAATATTCGCCCACTCGGTGATGATATTCGTGAGGGTGATATCGTTCTCGAAAAAGGTGCCCGTCTTACGCCACGTGATATTCCTATGATTGCCTCTCTCGGTGTTAGTCACATTCTTGTTGTGCGAAAGCCTAAAGTCGCATTTTTTTCAACCGGCGATGAACTTAAATCGCTAGGTGAGCCATTAGAAGATGGCCAGATATACGACAGTAACCGCTATGGCATCAAGCCACTTATTGAAAATTTTGGCTGTGAAGCGATTGATTTGGGCATCATTCCTGATTGCCAAACAACGTTAAAAGCGACCTTTGAACAAGCCCAATCTATGTCTGATGTTGTCGTGACTTCTGGTGGCGTAAGCGTTGGCGAGGCGGATTACACAAAAGACATTTTAGAAGAGCTGGGGGAAATCGGTTTCTGGAAACTCGCCATTAAACCAGGTAAACCGTTTGCGTTTGGTGCGTTAGAAAATGCTTGGTTCTGTGGGCTACCTGGCAACCCGGTATCAGCGATGCTCACCATGTACGTTCTGGTTCAGCCCATGCTGGCTAAACTTGCAGGGCACACTCAGTGGCAATCTCCTGAATTGATTCCCGCCATCACAAAAACCGCCTTCAAAAAAAGTCCAGGGCGTACCGACTACCAACGTGGCGTTTATCACTTGGAAAATGGAAAGTTCGTGGTTGAAACCACCGGTAATCAGAGCTCAGGGGCGTTTCGTTCGATGAGCTTGTCCAATTGCTTTGTCGTATTGGAACGCGAACGTGGCCGTGTTGAAGTGGGTGAAACGGTACAGATTCAGCTATTTAACTCAACATTGTATTAAGGACTGGTCTTGGATATTTTATCTGACGCTGAAATGTTGCGTTACAATCGACAAATTATACTTAAACAATTTGATTTCGAAGGCCAAGAAGCCTTGAAGCAAAGTTCTGTACTGATACTAGGTGCGGGTGGTTTAGGCTGTGCGGCCAGTCAATATTTGGCAACAGCGGGCATTGGTAAACTGACATTGATCGATGATGATGTGGTCGAACTGTCAAATTTACAGCGGCAAGTGTTGCATAGCGACGACGATATTGGGGTCGCTAAAGTAGAATCAGCTCGATCATCTTTATTGAAGCTCAACCCACATCTAGAGGTCGGGATTATTGAACAGCGTCTAGATGATGAAACACTCAACGATTTGATTCGTCAGCATACACTTGTTCTTGATGGATCAGATAATGTAGCGACTCGAAATCAGCTTAATCGGCTTTGTTACGCAACAAAAACCCCGCTCGTATCTGGGGCAGCGATTCGTATGGAAGGTCAAGTTAGCGTATTCACGTTCCAAAATGATGAACACCCTTGCTACCAATGTTTAAGCGCTCTTTTCGGTAGCGGCGCATTAACATGTGTGGAAGCCGGTGTCATGG
>NZ_JBNGCJ010000496.1:0-3332 GCF_049974785.1 Vibrio genomosp. F10 str. 9ZD137 | reverse complement strand
AACCGCTCTTCCGATCTGTAATAGTAACTTGATGTGGCGTGCCATCGGCAGAATGAACGGTGATGATGTCAGTGGTTTTTGAACCTTGCGCTAACGCTTGCACGGTTGGGTTTGTATTATCTAATTGGTAGGTCCAATTTCCTTGTGAGGTTAAGACTAACGATCCCAACTGGCCGAGAAAATTCCCCGCTTGAAAATGATCTTGGCCGGCATCTGGATCCTGTATATCGAGTTTACCTTGCGCTTGAATATGCGTGCCTTCCGTTAAAACTGCCGTATCAGAGCCGGACACTACCGCGTTGTCATCGGTGCCACCAATCGTCATTTCAAGCGTTTGTGGCGTTCCATCTTTGGTGTGAATAATGAATGTTTCATGGAGGCTGGTTTGGCTCACCAATGCTTGAATCTCTTGACTCGAATTTTTAGCTTGATACTGCCAGTGCCCTTGAGCGTCAATAGTCAGTGTGCCGTATTGCCCTGTGAGTGTTTCGGCAGTGACAGAGCTTTCATTTTGATCCGGATCGATAACATCGATTTTACCGTTGGCTTGGAGGAATCCGTTTGCGTCTACGTTGTTATCTTCTGCTACAAAACCAAGTAAATCACCGGACACAGATGGAGCATCTTGATGCCCAGTTACTGGGATTTGAATAACGAGGGTTGAGCCGTTTGAAAGATGTAGCGTGAACGGATCGGTGCCATGTTGAAGCTCTTGCAATGCAATATATTGAGGAGAATGTGGATCGAGAACAAAGACATATTTGCCACTTTCATCAACATGCAGTTCTCCGTATTTTCCTTTGATGGTTTCGGCAATAAATGTCACCGACGCAAAAGTCGTTGGTTGTGCTGTATTTGTTGGCCCCGCAGTCGGTGTGCCTGAAGGCTGGGTGTGTCCGTTAGTAATTACAGGCGCTGAAACCGATGGAACATAATGGATTTGCGGATGAGAGGCAACGGAAAGATAACGAGAGGAATGAGATCCGCCTGTTGGGTTTGCAGCAATGGTTTCTTGGGGAGCCTCACCTATTTTATTTTGGCTGTTACTGCTAGCTTCGAGTGATTCTAGACGATTTTCTGTGCTGATTGCTTGCTCGGTTTTAGGACTGTGTGTTCCTTCTAAACGACTCTCATCGTGTCGCTCATTCAAAGGCTCGGCAGTATTGTGGCTATCGTCGTTACTTTTATTAGAAGAATCAGCATTAGCAGAACCAGCGCGAGCAAGAGAAGGCAAGATAAGCAGTAACGATTGGGATATGGGTACATTGATGCGAAGTGCTGAACTCACTCTGACTTTTTTATCTTTACGTTTTGTCCCTGCGTCTGTACTGCGATTCGCTGGTGTTTTCTTCGTTGTTTTTTGAGGTCTATCAACCTTGTTTTTCTCTGCCATTGGTTACATCCATAAATTCTTTTTAGCCTTACTTTAGTTAAATACAAGAATGGCATTTTTGCGAACTAATTCTTTAATTATTAAGAGAATTAGTGAAGAACAGATAGCTACTCTCATTTTGATGGAAAAGCGATGTGAAATATTGAGAAAGCAAAAGGAGAAATGATGGACTCTTTCGCTCCAACTCATGATTGAATTTGAGCGAAAGGCGTTATTGAACAATAGAAATGAACACGGTTTGTTGTTTAATCCGTTTATTATCTAGCCTGTTTATTGTTTAACCTGTTTATTATCTAACCAGAAAATGCCATTTTTGCAGATTTTGAAAGTGCTTTGAAGTGGTCACTATCGATGTCACCTGGTTTACAAATGCTAAGAAGATCGTCAATAAAAAAGCTGAGTGATCTTGATTCAATAGCTTTGATTGCCAGCTGCTGTTCAAGGGGCAAGTACCCATAGGTAGACGCGGCACCAAAGTCGCCAAAGATCATATGATTGTCGCTGTTTATTAACACGTTATGCGCGTATAAATCTCCGTGGCAGACTTTGTTCTCGTGTAAATGGTTAAATACGCCCGTCATTTGTTCAACAATGCTCTTTATCTCATGAATACCGAGTTGGAAGTCGGGCTTGAACGTATCTCGCGTGCACGATTGCAAACTAGGCGCTAAACCTAAATTGAAATAGTTCTCTGGAATCAGTTCCATGACGAGCGAAAGATAGTTTTCTTCATTAACTTGAGCGATAGATTTAACAAGATTTGGGTGGCGTCCTGTTTGCAAACAGGCATGCAGCTCATCTTGCGGGTAACCATCGCTGGTGACTGCGCCCTTAAATACTTTAACCGCTACGTGCTTCGGGAAATCGTACTCTTCGTTCAACCAATCGGCGTGTGAAATAATGCCTGAAGCTCCTTGTCCCAACACTTGGTTTAATTGATAACTGTCAGAGCTTACCTGTGGCACTTGGGTTGTGAGCTTGTTATTTTCACAAAAAGGGTTGCCAGCGAACGCGAGCCAAGCAAGGCGTGGGAGTGACAGTAACGGCTTGGGAAATTCAGTTAACTGGTTCGCCGATAAACGAATCAGCTCTAAGTTGTTCAATTGGCTCATTGAGTCGGGAAGTTGTTGTATCTTATTGCCAGCTAATGCCAATTTTTGCAATCGAGGTCTATGGCCAAGCGCGGAAGGCAGGACTTCGATGTCATTATCCGTCAGGATCAACCAGCGAAGCTGCTTAGGAAGTGAGTGCTCTGATACTTCGGTGATTTGGTTGTCTTTAAAACCGACCATTTCGAGTTGAGGACAACGGCCAAGCACCTCTGGAAGGTGAGTGAATTGGTTTTGTGAGGCAAACAATATCTTCAGATTCACCAGTTGTTCTAGTTCATCTGGTAAGTCTTTGAGCTGATTGTTTGAGATGTCTAATATTTCGAGTGTGTCGGCGAGTTGCAAAATCTCTAGTGGAAATTCAGTCAGTTGCTGTGACATTGTTAGGCGTTTAACGCCTGTAAGCTGACCATTTTTTAGTTGTTCTATTGTGTGCAAACTGAAACCTTAATACTCGACCTATTTTTGAATCGGGTAGTCTACGCGTAACTTTTATGAAAGGCGAGAGTCTCTGGGGCTAAATATAGGCCCTTGAGTGAAGGTATTGCGAGCTGTGATTTCATCCTATTTAGGATGTTGCTTTGTTTTCTCGTCCTGTCATCACATCAATGTAATCAAATCAAATCAAATCAAATCAAATCAATCAAACTGTATTTTTGTTCTTATGGTTAGTCTTTGGTGTTGTCTATGCTTTTCCACATTTCTTAGTTGCTCTCGGCGATAGAGATGATCCGCTTAACGACTTCGTTCTCAGTGACGCTCGCATCGCGATAATAGCGGAAGATCTCTGAGTTGATGGCTTGTTGAGCCATTGGGTTTACGGCCATAGA
>NZ_JBNGCJ010000495.1:0-2288 GCF_049974785.1 Vibrio genomosp. F10 str. 9ZD137 | reverse complement strand
GTTGTGGCTGTAGAGTATTGGTTGCGTGTAAATTGGCGATTATTTTTCTTTTTCCGTAAGGCACTTCTATACGCTTGACGACAAATTTACTTTTTTCCGCCGCTTCACTGTAAGCTGCATTTGCCTGTACTTGGGCTTGAAGTGATAAGTTGTCATTTTTTAGGTGTGGATAACCTGCAATGCTATAGCATAACGATGCGGTGAATAGCTCATCAGCCCCTTTTTCACCGTCGATCTCTCTGCCCTTTTTTTGGTGCTCGGCGCCAAGTTTCCCCCACTCATACGCCCAGTTGCCACTGCGAAAACCAATCACAGTATCCAACCATTGATCATGGGTACGAGAGTGCGTCGATGAAGCGATGCGTGCGAATACCGCCTCTTGTTCAATCGGGTCAATCCCCTGCCACGCCCACTGCATTCGGCGTAGATTCCGATACCATGCGCCAGTATTAATCTTTTCCTCAAGGAAAGGCTGACTGCTTGGCATATATTGAGTCAACGCTGACGTTTCTTTTGCTTGTTTGTGTTTAACAAAAAGAGTTTCAGATAAGTTCTTATCACTTTTGTCTGACATAGAATTCCCTAGTACGCAGCTTTACAAAAAGGGCAAAAAAAAATGACCCACAACAGGGTCATTTTTCATGATTTCCGCTAATAAGCAATTATTTTTGCTTGCGATTAATAGGCTCAGCATATTGAATCGCGGTATCCCATGGCTGTTCAATCCACGTATCTTGTGGAATATCAACAATGTAGTCATCAAGTAGGTCTGAACCTGAAGGCTTAGCGCATACCGCAATAAGCTTCGCTTTTGGATACATTTCACGTAACTTACGTGCCGTATCACCGCTATCCACTAAGTCTTCTACAATAAGAAAACCTTCACCATCACCTTCTGGTGCTTTTACCACTGTCATATCATGTTGATGGTCATGATCGTAGCTAGAGATACAAATAGTATCTACATAACGAATACCAAGTTCACGAGCTAAGATAGCAGCAGGAACAAGCCCACCGCGGCTAACACCTAGGATACCTTTCCATTGTTCTGCTGGCATTTGCTTTTCAGCTAGTTGACGGCAGTAAGTTTGCATGTTGTCCCAAGTGATAACGAATTTATTGCTCATTGTATAAACCTAATAATTTTAATATATGAATGTTGTTATTCTACGATGTACTTAATGATAAAGATGGCCGACATTACCCAAACACTTAGAGAAACGTCGCGGCCCTTACCACTCAATGCTTTAATCGCTGCATAGCTAATAAAACCTAGCGCGATACCTTCTGCAATAGAGAAAGTGAGTGGCATCAACAAGCAAGTCACAACCACGGGTGCAGCTTCAGTCAGATCACGCCAATCAATGCTCACTAAACCTGAGAGCATTAATATCGCAACATAAAATAACGCACCTGTTGTTGCATACGCCGGGATCATACCAGCAAGTGGCGAGAAGAATAATGCAAGAATGAATAAAATGCCAACTACAACCGCAGTTAATCCTGTACGGCCACCAGCTGAAACGCCAGCCACACTTTCAATGTAAGAAGTGGTGTTTGAGGTACCAAGTAAAGCACCGACAGAGGTTGCGGTTGAATCCGCTAGAAGTGCACGATTCAAACGAGGGATTTTACCATCTTTATCGATTAAGTCTGCCTTTTGAGCCACACCCACCAAGGTACCTGCCGTATCAAACAGATCAACAAATAGGAACGCGAATACGACTGAAATCATACCCACTTCAAATACCGCTGAGAAATCAAGCTGCATAAAGGTCGGAGCAATGCTCGGTGGTGCAGACATAATGCCTCCCCATTGAACATCACCAAACATTAAACCTAGCGCCGTAACCACTAGAATCGCTATCATTACCGCGCCTTTAAGACCGCGGTGAACCAATGAGATCGTTAAGAAGAAGCCGATAGCAGCTAACACCGCTGATAGAGATGTGATATCACCCATTGAAACTAGCGTCGCTGGGTTATCAACGACAATACCTGCGTTTTTCAAACCAATTAACGCTAGAAACAGACCGATACCGGCAGAAATACCGGTTCGTAATGACATTGGAATGGAATTGATAATCCATTCACGGATTTTGAAGATGCTTAAAAGAATAAATAAAACACCTGAAACAAAAACCGCCGCTAGAGCGACTTGCCATGTGTAGCCCATACCTAGAACAACCGCGTAGGTAAAGAAGGCATTCAGTCCCATGCCCGGCGCTTGGGCAATTGGGTAGTTCGCCACAAAGCCCATAATGAAAAGATCGGAAGAGCGGATCCGC
>NZ_JBNGCJ010000494.1:0-4976 GCF_049974785.1 Vibrio genomosp. F10 str. 9ZD137 | reverse complement strand
TGAAGGCAGTTTTACGGCCGCCGCTAAAGTGCTCAATGTGACCCCTTCTGCGTTAAGCAAGTTGATCACACGTTTGGAAAGTGCTTTGAATGTAAAATTGTTTGAGCGAACAACTCGCAAATTAATCATCACTCAAGCGGGACAAAAGATTTATGATCAAGCCGTTATTATGGTAAATGCCGCGCAGCAAGCCGTGGAAGTGTCGACCGAAGATCATAATGAACCATCAGGCACGTTAACCGTGGCTGCGCCTGAAGCGTTTTTGAATTCAGTATTACAGCCTTATGTCGTGCCCTTTCTGAAACAACACCCATATATCCAACTCAAGTTACGCGCGGCTGATGGTGAAATCGACCTTTTTAAACAGGGTATTGATGTCGCATTCAAGCTCACTGATAAGCCTGATGAAAAACTGGTGTTGAAAGAAATCGGCCAAACTAATTTAGTCTTGTGTGCGAGTCCCGATTATATCGCGAGCCGAGGGCTTCCTTCACACCCGACTGAACTTGTTGAGCATGATTGTTTATATCTTGCGGAAACGGAACAAGATAATATTTGGGATTTCTTAAAAGATGATGAATTTCATACGGTGACAATATCTGGCCGATACGCGGTCAATCACTCTCAGATGCGTTTAAATGGCGTAAAGAGTGGGCTTGGGATCGGTATTTTTCATGACTTTGTTGTCAAGGATGCACTTCAAGAACAGCAGGTTGTTCCCGTGTTACCAAACTGGACGATAAAGAGCAGCTACCACGGTGCAATCGCAATGCAGTATGCACAAACCAAATACATGCCAACAAGATTACGTGTGTTTATTGATTTCGCTATGGCCAACTTAACCCATAAACTTTTTGATGATACTGCGGTTTCTGATGGTACTGCTCGGTTTAATGATAATGCGGGTAACGCGTAAATAAAAAGTCGCTCACACAAGGAGCGACTTTTTTTAATACGGCTATTACTTATTAGCCCCAATACGTTGAATGCATTAATTAACCAAATATTTTTGACCAGATACTAGGGTTGCGTTTTCGGTGGTACTCTACTCGTAAGTCATCTACTTCACGTAGCTCTTTTTTGGCTTGGTCTAAATCACCCTTAGCGAGATAGGTTTCTACAGTATCAATCGCGACGGTTAATTTATTAAACCCTTCATTGTACAGTTCGCTTTTTTCTTGCGGGTGGTCTGCATTAATGGCCTGCTCAACTAACTCGGAAAGGTTAGTCACTGCCACTTGCATCACTTCAACACTTTCAGCTTGATCAGCTTCTCGAAACTCAAAGCCCATTTTCTTCATCGTTTCAGTCATATTAAATTCATTGGCGACTGCGCTCAATGAAACGACATTCAGTGCCAGAAATAAGCCAAGAGACATCAGTAATTGGTTTTTCATCATTTTTAATTTTCAGTCGGAGAATGCACAGAATTGTAATCGATATTGTATAAAAATCAGAGTGGAAAAGTGTTTCAATTTACCTGGCAACCAAAACGTATTGAACACTTTCCCTGATATTGTACTTAAATTCATCCCTAACAACGTGCTGAGTTAAAAGAGTTACAGCGTGCTGAACTAAAGATGGCTGAACTCTTTAATTGCAGGACGGCCTCGCAACTCTAGGAAGTCTAAGAACTGGCGAGGTGTACGGGTGATCACCTGAGCAGGATCCATCTGGACAGTATCAAGTAACTCGCTCACTAAATTCAAATTACCGACATCTAAACAAAAATGCGCATCACTGCCTGTCGTTACATAAGCACCATAGTGTTTCGCTAACCGAGCAATTTCCTGACAACGTTCGATACTGCCAACCCGACTGTTCCCCGTTAGGGATGTGTTGTTGATTTCAATCGCGACATTGTACTTTGCAGCGCTTTGAATCACTTCATCAAAATCAAAGTCAAAATTTGGATTGCCTAAATGACCAAGAGCATCCACTCTTCCGTTCTTAATCACATTGAGTAATGTGGTGGTATGAGTTTGACTGTCTACAGGGTTAAAGACGGGCTCATGAAAGCTCGCCAGTACCCAATCTAGGTTTTGATCAACGGAGTGCGGGATATCAATCTCACCCTGCGGGTTGATGATGTTCACTTCACACCCTCTGAGTACACCGACCCCTTCCAGAAACCTGGGAAGAACACGTTGATTAGAGAAAAACCAGTAATGAGGAGCACCGGGCATCGATTCTGCGTGATCGGTTGTACAAAAAAGAGACAATCCGTTTTCTTTGGCAGATTTCGCATTTTCAATCAAAGTACTGTAAGCATGGCCACTTGCGTAGGTATGCGTATGAGTATCGACACAAAGTTTCATGATTTGCTCTTAGACGGTGGTTTCATTTAATTAGCAGTTTACCAACATACCGAAAAATAGTCTTGCTCAGTGCTGTATCTGATTCAAGTACTGTACTTACTTGAGTGTTATGTTTGTTTGAGTACTACGTTTGCTGATTACAATGTGTGCTTCAGTACGTTCTTCTTGAATACTATTTCTTCTTAACTTTTAAGACTGCTCACAGAGTGCTTTAATCTTCGGCAGGGCCTTTTCCCATCCATTATTGAACATGGAAACGAAATCGGGATGGGTTGTGACCTTAACCTGTATCACAACCGAATCTTCCAAAGGGGCGATGTGAAAAGCTTCCGAAGAACCAATCCATTTATCTGCGACATCGCTGTCGATATCTTGCTGGTGCTCTGGAAAGAAAATCGCGACATGGTGGTATTCAATCGCTTCATTCAACGATATTTTGTCAATTCTGGCCCTTGTTCCTCCAAGATTAGGGTCAAAAAAGAGCATATCTTCGCCTTCACGCCATATCCCCTCAAACTGAGAGTGGGGAGAAAATGCCGTCGCCCATCGCTGATAGTTATCCTGCTCCGTCAACATTTTCCAAACTGTTTTTGCATCTGTTCTAATTTCAATAGCATAGTTAAGCGTTAACATAATCAGTGTCCCATTAAAAATCCCTATTAACACTTATAGAAGAGGTTTCTGTCATTTTGATTAAAAACCCATCGATTACGCGATATTAGACTTATTAGGTGACCGTTTTTAGAACAGACTCACAGAAGCTTGGGCAATGACATTCACCAGTGAGTAGAAATTATATCGACCAGAGCTTGGCAATCTAAATTGACCCAAACATGAAAATATTCAATGCTCAGCGAGCTCGTTGAAAATTGAAGTCGTTGTATATCGACATTATTTTCTTCAGCAATAAACTCGCCACTATGCTTATCTGCAAAAACATAATCGACCCGATTTTTTATTAGCTGATCAAAGCCTTGCTGTAATGAGTTCACTTCTTGTACTTCGATTTTATTGCTCCGAAATAAAGCATTGAGACCTTGTTTCGAGTATGAACTTAATAAAGCGACAGAAACTCCTTCTAAATCTGAAAGCTGTTCCCATGTAAATTCTGACTCTTGTCTTAAACGATAAAACCCTAGCGGTATCTCCTCGTCAGATAACACCCACTTACGAACATTCGAGCTGTTTGGATCTTGCGGAGGGTAAAAGCTCAAGCACCAATTACCCACCAACAATCGTTTACCAATTCTATTGGGGGGCAAAATAACAGCGGATAAACGCATATCAGACATCGCAATGTGCTGTCGTAGCTTTTGTACGGCAAGACCGCCATCGGCTTTGTACTCAGTCGTGTAAGGAGGAAACTCTATCCCCAACACTTCGACTGACGATGTTGAATGACTTGGGGAAGCAAACATTAGTGCCGCCCCAAGCATAAGCCACTTTTTCAATACTCGCTTCCTATCCATGACAATGATGGTTAGATCATGCCGTTTAATCTAGACGATCAGTATAGCAAATCCCTCATCCTAGTTATGATACACAACCATATCTCATCCTATCTACGCCACCGTTACCTCCACTCTCAACTTAATGGCCGCTAAATTCATACTTTTATCTACACCGTCTAAACTTTAAAAGTGGTGGATGTGCACACCGATATAAGACCTTATATTTTTTTGACATTAAATTAGAAGGTGATCGATATGACGACGAACAAGTATTTTGTATTAGACCGAAAAAACTCTGTGGGCAGCAAAGCGACTGAACGATCTCATCAATCAGAGCAGGAGCAGCACCGCCAGAAATTGGTCAAAGACGCCCAGAAAAGAGGCGGATTCTGAATCTGGAATATTTAGCCGCTGGCTTTTAAACCGCTAATTTTAGGTCTCTATTGTTGAGATAATAACGTGTCGAGACAACACAGCAGGTTGATCGAAAAACGAATGTTCAAAATCAGGCTAAAGTGTTCAGGAATAAACAATAATAAAGAGCACGTTCAGTAACGGCTCTTTAAGAGAAGAGGAAGAGTTTGTGTCTTGAGTTCGATTTATTTGAGTCTGATTTCAGCACTTCGCAGTTTCAGTTCTCCTGTAAATGTCACTTGAGTCCCGGCTTGTTCCTTATTGATGAGCGCCATGAGGCGCTGAACCGCGACTCTTGCCATCTGACTTATCGGAAAGTGAACTGCGGATACCTTAGGATATAAAGCCTCGCATAAGTCGACACTGTCAAAGCTCATTAAAGAAACCTGCGCCGGAATTTGAATAGAATGTTCGTGCAAATATTGAACGGCACCACCGGTCATTTCTTCACTACACGAGTAAATAGCCGTGAGGTCAGGATGTCTTTTTAATAGTGCCTCTGCCGCTAAATAACCGCTTGCTCGACTGTAGTCCCCTTCGGCGATAAGTGACTCACTGGTCGATAATCCTGCGATGCGCATTGTATCGACGTACCCCTCTTTTCTTTGGGTGCTATTAAATCGAGAGTGAGGACCTGAAATACAACCAATCCGCTCATGTCCAAGATCAATGAGCCTCTTTACCGCTAAAGCGCTGGCCTCGTGATGATTGAAAGTCACACATCGTTCTTCCAAACCTTTGACTTCTCGGTCTAGTAACACAAACGGCGTCGATTCCTTCGCGAGTTCTCTTA
>NZ_JBNGCJ010000493.1:0-3476 GCF_049974785.1 Vibrio genomosp. F10 str. 9ZD137 | reverse complement strand
ACCGCTCTTCCGATCTATATGGTCTAAGCATCAAAGAAGTTCAGCAGGTTGTATCAACGGCGGTTGGCGGCATGAAAGTGGGTGAAACCGTAGAAGGGCTAGAACGCTACCCTATCAACGTTCGCTACCCGCAAGATTACCGTAATTCTGTGGTGAAATTGCAGAACCTGCCTCTTGTGACGGCCAATGGCGCACGGATTGCGCTGGCGGATGTGGCCGATATTCGCTATGAAGATGGCCCTCCTATGATCAAAACTGAGAATGCACGCCCCAATGGCTGGGTCTTTGTTGATATCGATGGACGAGATCTCGGCTCTTACGTTTCAGAAGCACAACAAGCGGTGAGCGAACAGTTGGATCTTCCAGCGGGTTACTCCATTGCGTGGTCAGGTCAATACGAATATATGGAACGCGCCAAAGAGCGACTAACCACGGTGGTACCGGTCACCATTGCCATCATTATGCTGCTGCTCTACATGAGTTTCAGACGTATTGGTGAGGTGCTGATCATCATGGGTACATTACCACTGGCGATGGTGGGTGGATTGTGGCTGATGCATATCCTTGGCTTCAATTTCTCTATTGCTGTTGGGGTTGGCTTTATTGCCCTTTCCGGGGTTGCGGTCGAGATAGGTGTCATTATGTTGGTGTATCTCAACCAAGCGTGGCACTACAAAAAACTTCACGCCCAAGAAGAGCGCAAGCCTCTAACATCACAAGACCTGACTGACGCCATTGGCGAAGGAGCAGGCCTACGTGTGCGCCCCGTTATGATGACGGTACTCACTGTCATTATCGGCCTAATTCCCATTATGTACGGCGATGGTACTGGCTCAGAAGTGATGCAACGTATCGCAGCCCCAATGATCGGTGGTATGGCTTCGGCGTTACTGCTTACGTTACTCGTGCTTCCTGCTGTTTTCCAATTGTGGAAACGCAGAGAAATCATTAATAACCAATAACCAATAACTAATAACTAATAACTAATAACTAATAACCAATAACCTGATTTAATGCGGAGCTGCTCGCTCAGCCCGCATTTTTAACTGAACACCCAGACTAGATTTCAGACTCAGAATTTAAGGAATATAAAATGAAAAAAACACTAATCGCACTCAAAGTGGCAATAAGCATCGCACTACTTTCGTCAACAGCGTTCGCAGAAAAAATGGACCACGGAAAAATGGACCACAGCACTATGATGATGGATATGGACGGTATGTCAGCTGTTGGTATGCCCGCGACTGGAGCACAGCCTGATAAAGTCGTGCACGTTATTTTAAGCGATGATATGACAATCACCTTCAAAGGGGATGTAAAAATAGAGCCTAACGATGTTGTACAGTTTGTTGTGATGAATACAGGAAAAATTGAGCACGAATTTGCTATTGGTTCAGCGGAAGAACAAGAAAAACACCGAGAAATGATGAAAACAATGACAAGTCATCATGATCACGACAGTGGTAGCACAGTAACGGTTCAAGCAGGCAAAGCGAAACAGCTACTTTGGCACTTCCATGGCGATAACAAGGTCGAGTTTGCTTGTAATATTGCAGGGCATTACGAAGCGGGAATGAAGAAAAATATCCAACTTTAATCGGTATATCTCTAAACCTTGGCTATAAAATAATGGCCAAGGTTCTCTTACGCGTGTCACTGGAGTGAATTAGACTACTGCTCGCATTCTTGGACTAGGGACCTTTAAACCGCGGATAGAAAAGTACCACGGGTGAAAATTAACCAATTACAATTCTTGACAGAAGTAAGCCAAGCCTTCTCAAGCCTTGGCAATATTACGGGTTTCATGCTAACAATCAGTGGCAAGTCGAACAGAGTCCGTTACCATTGAGTTAGCAAGTACAATGAGGCTTTACGAGAAAACATAGCTTTCTGGTACGACGACGGTGCCAAGTTCCGATATCGTAAATCTCTTAGCGTCTTCGATAGGGTTAATCCCAATGTCTGTACCAGAAGGGATTTTCACGTGTTTATCGATAATGCAGTTTTTTAGTTGGCAGTTTTCTCCCACTTCAACATAGTCAAATAGAATGCTGTCTGCGACCGTTGCGCCATCGTTAATTCTAACGTTTGAAGATAGCACCGAATTTTGAACGGCGCCTCCAGAGTTAATCACGCCACTTGAGATCAGTGAATTGATAAAAATCCCCTCATTGCCCGTGGCTGATGAGGTGGTTCTTGCTGGCGGTAATTGGCGTTCATACGTGCGTATCGCCCAGTCTTCTTGGTACAAATTCATCGGCGGAACCGGTTTGAGCAAATCCATATTGGCTTGGTAAAAAGAATCAATGGTTCCCACATCGCGCCAGTAGGCATCTTTGGTTACTCGGCCGTCATCGCCTCCAAATTTGTAGGCAAACACTTTTTGACTGTCGATGAGTTTTGGAATGATATTTTTCCCGAAATCATTACTCGATTCGGCATTGAGGGCATCGCTTTCTAACGAGTCCATGAGTGCTTCCATAGTGAAAATATAGATGCCCATAGAGGCAAGGCTATGGTTAGGATCATTGGGTAGTGGCGTTGGGTTTTGTGGCTTTTCTTCGAAAGAGACGATTTTATTTTGATCATCAATGGTCATTACACCAAATTCTTTTGCGGTTTCCTTTGGAACTTTCATGCAGGCGATCGTGAGATCGGCACCACTATTTTTATGATTTTCGATCATTGGCGCATAATCCATTCGATAGACATGATCGCCAGAGAGCACCACAACGTACTTTGCTTCACTTCGAGACAGCAACCACAAGTTTTGATAGATAGCGTCTGCGGTGCCGCTATACCATTTATCGCCTTTACGCATTTGTGGTGGCACTGCGGTTATGTACTCACCCAATTCAGGATTAAATACCGACCAACCGTCGCGTAAGTGCTTCTGAAGGGAGTGTGACTTGTATTGAGTGAGGACAAGGATACGTCGTAGCCCAGAGTGAAGGCAGTTGGCAAGCGTAAAATCAATGATTCTAAATTTGCCCCCGAAAGGCACTGCGGGCTTTGCTCTGTTATCAGTAAGGGGTGATAAACGCGATCCCACCCCTCCGGCGAGTACTACAGTTAAAGTCTCTTGCATCATCATCACTCCCTGTTTGGTGCATTTAAGTCGTACAGATTCAGTTCAGTTAAGTGATACGTTACAAGTATCGTTCCAATGATTAATGAACTGTTATGTAACGAGTTTTTTATCTGGCAAACGAAAGTTGAACCAAAAAAGTGCGCACGAAATATTTCGCTGCACCATGATGAGGCGTTTGGAGACTGATTCATGGCGTTGGTGGAGCAAGACGATGAGATAAAAAAGCCACGCTAGAGTCAGCGTGGCTGGTTAGTGGTAAATCGTTGGCATCCGGCTTAGTTTAATATCAAGGCCTAGTTTGATATTAAGGCTTAGTGTGGCGTTAGGCCTTTGTGGTTACTTCATCCACCAAATACAATATCGATTGATAAGATCGGAAGAGCGG
>NZ_JBNGCJ010000492.1:0-3541 GCF_049974785.1 Vibrio genomosp. F10 str. 9ZD137 | reverse complement strand
ACCGCTCTTCCGATCTTTGATGGCATCACAAGTGGTATAAACGTTTTCAACGCCAATGGCGATATGACCAAATGCGTTACCAAGGTCGTATTCTTTTGTTCCCCAGTTGTACGTTAGCTCAATAACGGACCCTTGGGATTCATCACCAAAGCCTAAAAATGCGAGTGTGTATTCGTACTCTTTATTCTCATTAGTTCGGAGCAGGTTCATGCCCATGACTTTTGTATAGAACTCAATAGATTTATCTAAATCTCCGACACGTAGCATTGTGTGAAGAATTCTTCCGTTTGACATTATGGACTCCTAGCTTTCTGGGTAAATTTTATCTCTAAACTCGCATAAGTCTTCAATGATACAGCTTCCACATCGAGGCTTACGGGCAACGCAAGTGTATCGACCGTGAAGTATTAGCCAGTGGTGTACATCGAGCTTAAATTCTTTGGGTATCACTTTAATGAGCTTTTCTTCAACATCATCAACGGTTTTCCCCATCGCCAATTTGGTTCGATTGGAAACTCTATAAATATGGGTGTCCACGGCGATGGTTGGCCAACCGAAAGCGGTATTAAGAACCACATTCGCGGTTTTCCTTCCTACCCCGGGTAATGCTTCTAATGCTTCTCGGTTTTCAGGAACTTCCCCTTGATGAAGATCGAGTAACATTCGACAAGTCTTGATGACGTTCTCTGCTTTTGAGTTAAATAACCCAATGGTTTTGATGTACTCTTTGACACCATCGACACCCAGATCAAATATCCCCTGCGGTGTATTTGCCACTGGGTAGAGCTTGTCCGTTGCTTTATTGACACTGACGTCTGTTGCTTGAGCCGATAATAGAACAGCGATCAATAGCTCAAACGGGCTACTCCACTTGAGCTCCGTTTGAGGGTTTGGATTATCGTCTCTAAGACGTTTTAAGATTTCGACACGCTTTATGTTATTCATTATTATTTTCACTTACATGAAAGCGTCTAGTTTGTCACTCTAGCGCGCTCAATGGTTTGTTTTTTCTCAGTTGGCTTACGAGACTTTATCTGTGAGTCGATGACATTTTTTATCGCAATAATAATTCCCACACCGATAAACGCACCCGGAGGAAGAAGCGCCAATAGAAAGCTATTATCAAACTGAAAAACTTCGATTCTCAAGGATTGCGCCCAAGCGCCTAGCAGGAGTTCAGCGCCATCAAATAAAGTGCCGTTTCCCAGTAGCTCTCGCATGGCACCAAGTAATACCAGTACAACGGTCATACCAACACCCATCCAAAAACCATCGAGTGTCGAAGGTAACACTGGATTTTTTGATGCGAATGCTTCTGCTCGTCCAATGATGACGCAGTTGGTGACAATCAGTGGAATAAATATCCCTAATGATAAATACAGCCCGTAGGTATAGGCATTCATTAATAGCTGAACGCAGGTGACGACAGAGGCAATGATCATGACAAAAACGGGGATTCGTACTTCTTTCGGCACGTAATCTCTTACCAAAGAGACCGCCACATTTGAGCAAACCAGTACGATAAGTGTTGCAATACCAAGCCCCAAAGCGTTGGTCACTGTTGATGATACAGCGAGTAGAGGACATAGCCCAAGTAACTGAACCAGTGCCGGGTTGTTGTCCCACAGCCCATTTTTTAACAGCGTTTTATTATCATTCATTTGAACCCCCACAATTAAACGATTGATTCGTTAGCTGGCCACGATTCTCATTTACAAAGCTTACTGCACGTTTGACGGCACCAACGACCGCTCTAGGTGTGATGGTCGCACCGGTGAACTGATCAAACTGACCGCCATCTTTACGTACCTTCCATGAATCTTGGTTGGTATCCGTCACTGATTTACCAATGAACCCTAGGATCCAATCGCTGACTCTTAGGTCGATTTTGTCGCCAAGTCCTGGTGTCTCCTGATGCGACAAGACGCGCGTACCAGTCACGTTACCTTGCTGATCGATACCAACTATGAGTTTAATGGCTCCGTTATAACCGTCAGGAGCAATGGCCTCAATAGCGACCGCGCTTGGTTGACCATCGAGTGTCGCAAAGTAAGCAGGCATAGAATCGTCGGTCCCTAGTGCTGAGTCTGAGACCAAGGTACACGATTGGTATAAATCATTGTCGTGAAGCTCTTTGGGAATGACTTGGTTAAGAATAGACAATAGCTGGGCTTTCTCTTGGCGTTGGATTTGATCTTTGGTTAAATGATGGGTGATCGCGACAAGCCCGGTCGTCGCGCAAGCAAAGATCGCCAATGTGAGTCCATTTTTACGAATAGCGGCTAACATAACAGTCCTTAGTGCCCATAAGTGCGTGGTTTGGTGTAATAGTCAATCATTGGTACACACATGTTGGCTAACAGCACAGCAAATGCAACACCATCGGGGAAGCCTCCCCAGCTTCGAATAACAAAGACCAAGAACCCAATGAAGGCACCAAAAATAAGGCGTCCTTTGACTGTTGTTGAAGCCGATACAGGGTCAGTTGCGATGAAGAAAGCCCCAAGCATTGTCGCACCGGAGAAGAGGTGCAATAAGGGAGTCGCTGTTTCAGCGGGTGTGATGATAGAAAAAATACTGCTCGTCACCACTAGACTGGCTAGAAACGCGACTGGAATATGCCAGTTTATGATTCTGAGTTTAATTAGCAATAGACCGCCAGCCAAATAGGCGAGGTTTATCCATTCCCATCCTACACCAGCAAAACCACTAAATTGACTTTGCTTCATGATTTCAGAAGCGGTACTTCCAGAGTGCAGTCCGGTTTTGAACGCATCTAAGGGTGTCGCCATTGTGACGCCATCTATACCCGTTCGAATCTGCGCAAGAGACAAACCTTCATGATTAAACCCACTGAAAATCAGAGAGAATGCGTCAACAAAGTAAACAGGATCTTGGCTAAGTTGTACTGGAGTCACCCAAGATGTCATCTGTACTGGGAACGAAATCAGCAAGACGACATACGCCACCATTGCTGGATTAAAGATATTTTGACCAATACCACCGTATAAATGCTTGGCAATAACAATCGCAAAAATCAACCCAATGACGATAACCCACCATGGGGAATAAGGGGGAATAGCGATAGCCAATAGCCATGCTGTGACAAGTGCACTGTAATCCCGCAGTGCAAACAATGGATGCCGCTGACGTATTAATAAGATGGCACCTTCGAGTATAACAGCAATAAATAGAGCCATTATTAACTGTATCAATGTCCCCCAGCCAAAGAAGTAACTTTGCGCAATAAGCCCAGGTAATGCAGCAATCATCACCCACTTCATTAGATCTGAGGTGCTCTTTTTATTGTGAGCGTGCGGTGAACTGGCGATAAAAAAAGCCACTAGCCTTTCTCCTTATTATTATTGGGTTGATTGGAGAGTTGTTCTTTTTGTGCTTTACGTGCCTTGGCTCGAGCAATAGCGGCGGCCACAGCGGCCTTTTTCGGATCGGCTTCAATTGGTTCAGCTGGTGACGTTGCTGTGGCTTGAGTTTCTGCCTCAGACGTTGTCGGAGTTTCGGCTTGCTGCGCTTTACGCGC
>NZ_JBNGCJ010000491.1:0-3858 GCF_049974785.1 Vibrio genomosp. F10 str. 9ZD137 | reverse complement strand
ACCGCTCTTCCGATCTAGAGGTTCCTTTCTCTTTTTTTGGGTTGTCGAAATGAGACAACCGTGGGTTCTCAAATGACGAATCACATAACGTGATGTTATAAATTTAACATATTTTCAAACAAGTTTGGGGAAACCCGCCATATTAATCTCACAGCAGCTAAGTCCAGGCGCGGTAATTATTTATCTTTTACGAAAAAATACCGACTTTATATTTCAAGATTATCCGGATTTTTGGCGTGTCATTTGGTGATTATTTGGGATAAAAATAAAGGTGTGTATAAAGATGGAATAGGCCCGGTAATTCTCTGATCTCGATTGACTCGCAAAATAGAACAAGTAACAAATTATTACATATATGTATGTGTGTAGTAATATTACGAGTTATTGGCCATTTGTTTCGATTGAATTCTCACTAATGGTGTTTAAATTTGGTTTTAAATCAGTAGCTTGGTGTCAAATTAATAACACTATTGTTAATAGGTGATATTTTGTCGTATTACGTCAGGTGAGTGTGGTTGAATAGGGAAAGGTTTCTGGTTACGTTGCTTGAAATTACTCACTAGGATCCACTTATGAATAAAACATTTTTGTTGAGCACATTAGCGACTTCATTAGCACTTTCACCCATGACAAATGCTACTGATATTTCCGACAAGAACCAGTTAACCATTATTCCCAATCACAACGCGTCACTGATTCGAAATTTTAATCCGTTTTCTGTTTCTCGTATGCATACAGCAAGAGACTTTATTTTTGAGCCTTTGGTGGTTTTCAACGAATTGAAAGGAAATATCCCTGAATTCAGGTTAGCAACGGGTTATGCATTAAGTAGCGATCTACTCAGTGTCACGTTTGATTTAAGAAAAGGTGTGCTTTGGTCTGATGGTGAAGCGTTCAATGCGGATGATGTCATCTACACCTTTGAGTTGATCAAGCAACATCCGGCATTTGATGACCGTGGAGTCAGCAGCAATATTAAGTCAATCGAGAAGGTTAACGATCATCAGGTTCGATTCTTTTTAAATGAAGTGAACACCAATATTCCATATGAACTTGTGCAAGTTCCGGTCGTTCCTGAGCACCAATGGTCTAAAGAGAAAGATCCCCTGACATTCCTCAATCGATATCCTGTTGGAACAGGCCCGTTTACCGAGTTCCCTCAATTCACTTCCACGCTGTTTCTTCAATGTGAAAACCCGAACTACTGGGATAGCGAAAATTTGGATGTGGACTGTTTGAGAGTCCCTCAGATGAACCACAATGACCAAGTTTTAGGGGAGTTAATGAACTCCAGAATCGATTGGGCAGGGTCATTCGTGCCGGATATCGACCAAACCTTCTTGAAAGCGTCGACTGATCATGGCTACTGGTACCCACCTGCGGGGACACAAGCTTTCATGTTTAATTACAAGTCTAAAGATCCGGTTAAGCATGAAGTGATGAATGATGTAAACTTTCGTCGTGCCTTCTCAATGTCTTTGAACCGACAGGTCCTGATTGATGTAGCTAACTACGGAAATGGTGTCGTGAATGATTTCGCTTCTGGTTTAGGTTATGCGTTTGAGGCGTGGTCAGATGAAAAAACCCACAAAAAATATCAACCATTTATGACCTATTCTCCTGAAAGTGCTCGCAAGCTATTGAAAGACTCTGGTTATACGGATCGAGATGGAGACGGCTATGTAGAGAGCCCTTCCGGTGCTTCTTTTGAGTTGGAAATACAGTCACCACAGGGTTGGACAGATTTCAATAATACGGTGATGTTATCGGTTGAGCAATTGATGGAAGTTGGGATCAAAGTGAAAGCACGATCTCCGGATTTCTCACTTTATAATCAGGCGATGGCTAACGCAGAATATGATGTGGCTTATACCAACTACTTCCATGGTGCTACACCGCACCGATACTGGGACAGTGCTTATCATTCTAGGTTGCAAGCGTCGACTGGGATGCCAAGATTTGCAATGCACCATTGGAAAAGTGATCAGCTAGATGAGCTACTCGATGGTTTTTACCAAACAGCCGATAGCGTTGAACAAAAAGAGATCGCTCATCAAATTCAAGCGTTGATTGCAAAAAATCAGATTACCGTGCCAGTCTTGTCTGGGCCAAACTTCTACCAATACAATACCAAACGATTTACAGGCTGGTGGAATGCGGATAATCCGAAAGGTCGCCCAATGGTCTGGGAAGGTACACCGGAAAGATTGCTTCACGTTCTCGATTTAAAGCCAAGAAGCTAGTAAGTTTTACTCATGCTCTGATTTGAGTGAGCATAGAAAATAAAAAGCCCGTCTAAGACTATTAGGCGGGCTTTTCAGTATAGAAAGGGCCAGTTTAGTTGTTGGCTCTTTTTACACGAATCTTACTTTTAGCAACGTCAGCTAGATTAAGGCCAGTAATGGCGGCCTTAGCTTCTGCTTCATTTGGCATTTCAACAAAAGCGAACCCTTTAGACTGACCAGTTTCCTGATCTAATACAAGAGTGCATTCACCTACATCACCATGAGCAGAAAATAATACTCGAATTTCATGTTCTGTTGTTGTGCGAGCGAGGTTGCGAACTAAAAGTTTCATAATAAACCGTTTGGTATTGAAAGAACGGGCTCGATTGTCGCAGGTTCATTGTGACAAACCAAGGTAATTCTCATTTGGTGTTCGAGGCTTTTGAATCATTCACCAAGCCAACGCAAACAATTCAACCAGCAAAATAATAGAGTATTGTGCACCGCCAATTTATAAGACGGTGCGAAACTACGGCCCATAGGTTAAATAACGATGTGGTTACTCTATGATTTAAATACCTTATGCTTGTGGCTTCAAAGCAAGTGCTTGGTCAATATCCGCCGCGCTATGGCGTTCTGCAACCGCTTCCCATGGTTCACCCCATGTTCGGTTAACGATACGTCCTCGTTGAACGGCAGGTCTTTGCTCAATGTACGTTGCCCAGCGTTGAAGGTTTTTGTAGCTTGATACATCAAGGAACTCAGCCGCATCGTAGATATTGCCAAGAACAAGATTACCGTACCAAGGCCAGATTGCGATGTCGGCGATGCTGTACTCTTCCCCTGCAATGTAAGAATGATCAGCTAATTGCTTGTCCAATAAGTCGAGCTGGCGTTTTATTTCCATGGAGAATCGATTAATCGGATACTCAAACTTTTCTGGTGCATACGCATAAAAGTGACCAAAACCGCCACCTAGGTATGGCGCAGATCCTTGTAGCCAGAATAACCAGTTCAATACATTGGTGCGAGAGGTGACATCCTTCGGAATAAAGTGTTCAAATTTTTCTGCTAAGTAAAGAAGGATTGAACCGGATTCAAAAACATTGACTGGGGATGCTTGCGAGCGATCAACCAATGCTGGGATTTTCGAGTTTGGGTTGACTTCCACAAAGCCACTTGAGAATTGGTTCCCATCACCGATGGAGATCAAGTGGGCGTCATACTCTGCTTCAGTACGCCCAAGCGCTAATAACTCCTCAAGTAAAATAGTGACCTTCTGACCGTTGGGTGTCCCCATAGAATACAACTGATAGGGGTGCTGACCGACAGGTAGAGCTTGTTCATGAGTCGCTCCGGATACGGGTCTGTTGATGCTAGCCCAAGTGCCGCCGCCTTTCGTATCTTCTTGCCAAACCTTTGGTGGAGTATATTCTTTAGTCATTATCTTATCCTGTCTGTGAGTGACTCAATACAATGTAGGTCATGATCGTTTTCTGTATTCAACATTTGATCACGAAATTCATTGTTGCACACTTTTGTTATCAATTTGTGCAAAATTAGGCGAGTCTTAATTGAGCTGGCGTATCTTTATTGGGAAGTAATAGACGCAAAAAAGCCCACTGATTTCTCA